>NZ_LWFT01000049.1:0-1056 GCF_001635105.1 Oleiphilus sp. HI0079 | reverse complement strand
AACTCGCCTTACGACGTAACATCCAATCTGGACGAGACACCCCAATTCGAGCAAAGCCTTCGCTCAAGGTCATCGGTTGCGCAAGCATTTTATAGTCTTTGAAGTCCATCTTGACTGACTGGTTGTGCGTACCACCCCGAAACACAATCGCACCGCTTTCGTTGAACCCCTCGTACATGTACATAGGGATTTCGTACATTCGACCGAATGGAGGCATCGCACCCAACTCGCACTGAGGAAACTTGCTTTCAAACTCCGTCTCTGTAGCGAGATCAACCAATTCAGTTCCCATGGCCCGCGTGAAACGATCCCAACGAATGCGACATGAAGCGGGTAAAACGACCATGGAAAGCACGCCATCGAGATACACCATCACTGTCTTGGCGACCTGCTCACTTTCTACCTTTACTAGGTCTGCAATTTCTTTTGCCGTGTAGGCAGGAGAGTGTTCAATAGATTCGTATGCGACATCATGCGCATCCAGGTATTCTTGTAATTGTTTTATTGGCATCGTACTACCTCCACCGTTGATCCAGACTTGTCATTGCTTACAAGTTGAAAATGTATTGCCAGGAGAGCCCAAGCAAGTACAGGTACACGTTACACCCAAGAATCAAATTATTTCGTGATCACACACACTGAGTTAGTTGAATACACGTCACAAATTGATCGCCATTTTACCGATTTAACACATTTGTGACGTGCAGATTTCAGAACTGCAATATAACGCAGGTTATGCTATCCGTTATCAAGAATTACTGCCCTCTTGAGGAATCATATGCACATCGCGCTGCGGAAACGGGATCGAAATACCTTCTGCATCAAAGGCTTTTTTCATTGCCTCATGAATATCAAAATATACGCCCCAGTAGTCAGATGTATTTACCCATAGTCTAACGGTAAAGTTGACAGAGCTATCCGCAAGCTCGCTTAAGACAATCATTTTCGCGGGATCTTTAAGTACACGCTCATCAGCTGCACTCACCTTATCAATGATGCTCTTCACCTTGTCAATGTCATCGTCGTAGCCCACACCAAAGACGAAATCAACGCGGC
>NZ_LWFT01000048.1:0-774 GCF_001635105.1 Oleiphilus sp. HI0079 | reverse complement strand
GCGTCCAACTAAACGGCAATGCAGGCCGACGCTCAGCATTTTTGGTGCGCTTGCTCCTTCTGCGTAGAGCATATCGAAGGCATCTTTCAAATAGGTAAAGAATTGATCGCCTGAGTTAAAGCCTTGGTTTGTCGCAAAGCGCATATCATTTGTATCAAGCGTGTAAGGCACGATTAAATACGGCTGTTCGTAGTCATATACCCAATACGGCAAGTCATCTGCGTAGGAGTCTGCGTCATACAAAAAACCGCCTGCTTCGTAAACCAGATCACGTGTATTTGGGCTTGTTCGTCCGGTGTACCAGCCTAAAGGCCGCTCGCCTGTAATTTCTTCATGTTTCTTGATGGCTTCGCGGACCTGACGGCGCTCTTCGTCTTTATCTATAAATTGATAGTTGATCCACTTATAGCCGTGTGCTGCAATTTCCCAATCTGCGTCTTTCATTGCTTGAACAGCTTCTGGGTGCTTCTCTAGGGCGGTCGTTACCCCGTAAACGGTGACCGGCAAATTGCGCTCTGTAAACAGCCTGTGTAATCGCCAAAAACCCGCACGACTGCCGTACTCGTAAATCGATTCCATACTCATGTGCCTGACACCTTCAAGCGCTGGCGCACCGATCATCTCAGACAAAAAGGCTTCGGATGCGGCGTCGCCATGGAGAATGCAGTTTTCGCCGCCCTCTTCATAATTGATAACGAACTGCACAGCAACCCGTTCGCCGTTTGGCCAAACATCTTTCGGGGTGTGTTGGCCATAGCCAACTAGATCTCGGGG
>NZ_LWFT01000047.1:0-813 GCF_001635105.1 Oleiphilus sp. HI0079 | reverse complement strand
CCTGACCTCCATGATGCAGCGAACGCGGTATGGGATTAGGTGAATTCGCGACGAGCCTGCTGCTGCTTCTCAGTGCAATGCTCGGCATCAATTCAACACCAGAAGACGATCATAATTGGGAAATACTCACGGAATGGACTGACGAAGCACATCCCCACTTCGTCGCGGTCAGTGATACGCTTCTATCGCAATGCGGGTCTGACAATCACTGGATAAACTTCCCAGTTGTCATTCACGGCACACATCAGATTTTTGTAGATAACATTCTTCGAGCGAGCTATGGCCGAACAGACTTCCAAAGCTCAGAGAAAATTTACAGCGCCCCTCAATTACGATGCTCTGAGCTTTACGGTTCGACCCTTCGATGGGAAGTGACGTCGTACTCCCCTTATTTTGCTCGATTCAACACCTTTCCAAGTGTTGTAAATACACCGAGTTTTGACAAATTATTGTTTATTTCCATTGGCTCTAGTCTGCCGTTTGTGATGCTGGCAATTGGTGCGATTGCCTTTAGCTTGCTCGTTAGCACAAATAGCCGCTTTGCATTCAATTTCCTTGGATCGTGCATTTGCTGGTCTATTTTTGCATTGTGCATGAATGGTGGAGCCGGCCTGATCAATCTTCCCATGTTGTATACCCACAAAATAGCCGATAGTGCCTTATGGCTGGCGGTACTCATGCAATTTCGATGCTTCGAAATCAACGGCTGGTTAAACAAACCGATACAGGGCTTACTGGTAGCAAGCATACTGATAGCCTTATTAGTGATTGCCCTCGGAGAAACTGGCGATACCGTTCAATTCGGAACGAGCA
>NZ_LWFT01000046.1:0-10691 GCF_001635105.1 Oleiphilus sp. HI0079 | reverse complement strand
TTTTAGGATATTACCTTAACGGTTCTAATCTTGTTTTTGAGGGGAGGCCGCTTGATGTAATTGAGCGATTTGGTGATGAGGTGGACACCGAAAGTGCGAGAAAACAACGAGTCTTGAAACGTATGGAGCTCGAGTTAACAAAACTGGCCAGCGACTTTACAGTGTATGTTGTCGACCCGACGCCCAGAATGACTGAATCGATACCTGAAGCAATGAAGCGAGCCGTATATCGAGGTGAAGATGTGAATGCTTTAGGTGTGCCTAGAGAAGAATATGAGCTGGCCGCGAAGGACTTTTTTGATCTGTTTGCAAAGCTCGAAAAAGCAGGTGTTAAAAGAGTCGCAATAGCTGATCAGCTATGCCCACATGAGATGTGCATTAATGCGATTGACGGCGATCCGATTTATCGCGACTCTCATCATTTGACGAGTACTTTGGGAGCTGGAATCGTTGTGGACAAAATATTGGAAGAAATGGGTGGTGTTAAATAAAAGCTTCAATGCCGTTTGCTTAGTCTATGTTCTTTGTTTTTGTATGCCACAACGATTCCGGCAATGCTTCGCGAAAGAACAGCTAGCCGGTATGATGGCCTGAGACTGTTTAATAAATCTAAAAAGGAAAGGTATGCTCACTGAAGCATCAAAAAAGCAGACCGCGGGTCTCGAACGCATCGTTTTTATTATTTACTTGCTGCATATTTTTAGTGCGCTGAATGGCTTACTGACGCCGGCGTTTATTGTTACCGCATTTCTATCGGGTTGGCCGTCCATTATTGCCGTCATCATGAGTTATATGTGGCGCAACGGTGCCGATAATACTTATCTTGCCTCCCACTTTAGTTGGGTGATTCGCACCTTCTGGCTTGCCTTGCTTTGGCTTGTGGTTGCCAGTGTGCTGATCTTTACAGTAATTGGCGTGGTGATCGGTTTGCCAATGCTCCTGATCGTCGGCATTTGGGTGATGTATCGACTGCTCAAGGGTATTTTTGCCTTAAATGATCGTCGGTCAGTTTTATAGGTTGTAAAAGACATGTCTTGGCAAATGCTCGCGGTTTGTTTGCTGTTTTTCTCTGTTATTGGATGCCTCGTTTTTCGCATTGCTTCTGTAGCGCGAATATTCGGTGTGGCGCTTTGCGCTCTGTATGGCTTTGGGTTTGTTAGCACGAATGATGTTCTGGCCAGCGCATCAAATTCTGGGGTGGTGAGTTTAGTTTTGTTGATGCTGTGTTCGCTAGCGATTGAGAAGACCTCGTACATTCGCCTGTTGGGTGTACGGCTAATCAAACCTGGCTTGCTGAGTACGCGCCTGCGTTTGATGTTTACTACCGTGCTATCATCGGCTTTTCTTAACAATACGGCGGTGGTTTCGGCGCTCATCGCCCCCATAAAAAATAACCCGCATCATGCGCCTTCTCGGCTTTTAATTTTTCTTTCCTACTTCTCGATTCTGGGCGGCACACTTACGCTTGTTGGAACCTCAACCAACATGATCATTAACAGTATGTTGATCAATTCGGGTTTGCCTGCGCTTGGCTTTTTTGATTTTACTTTGGTCGGTTTGGCCTTGGTATGTGCGTGTGGTGTCGTGCTGTTGGTGATTCGTCCGGAGTTTAAAGAGCTACCCCAAGAGAGCGGGATGGCGAGCCACTACCTAATGGATGCGCAGGCAGATATGGGGTCCCCCCTGATCGGAAAGAGTATTGAAAGCAATGGATTACGTAACCTGGAAGGTTTGTTTTTAGTTGAGCTTGTTCGGGATGGACGTTTGATCAGCCCTGTATCGCCAGACGAGGTAATTGAAGAGCGCGATCACCTTATTTTCAATGGCGATGTAGGCAAGCTAGAGCAGTTATTGAAGATGAACGGCCTGTCTTTGTTTGCGAACAAACAGCCTTCAAGCGTCCAAAATGTAATGGGCAGCAACCTTAGCGAAGTGCTTATTCGCCCAGATAGTCATCTTGTGGGCAAGAGTCTTAAATCATCCGGTTTTCGGGCCAAGTTTGATGCGGCAGTTGTCGCTATAAAGCGTGACGGTGAGGCCGTATCAGGCAAGCTGGGTGAGATAGAGCTCAAAGCTGGCGATTTCCTTGTGTTGGCAGTGGGTGCTGACTTCCACAGTCGTAATAACCTCAGTAACAACTTTGTGTTTGTTTCCGGGGTCGAGCCAGACCACATACTAAGTGATGCTCAAGGGCGTTTGGCTATTGGTGGTTTTGTTGCGGTGATTGCCTTGGCTGCAAGCGGCATGGTGGAATTACTGCAAGGATTGGTTTTGCTGTTCGCGCTCTACCTTTTAACGGGTTGTCTTAATCGGCAAGAAGTATTGCGACGGCTACCTGTGCAATTATGGTTAATCATTACCACAGCATTGTTATTTTCAAAGGCGTTGATGAGTTCAGGCGTATTCACTTTAATCGCACATCAAGCATCAGAGGTGCTAATGAGTATGCCGCTTTGGGCGATTATACTGTCCGTCTATGTTGTGACTTGGTTTCTGACAGAGCTGGTAACAAACAACGCCGCTGCAGCGTTGATGTTCCCTTTTGCGCTTGGTCTGGCGGGCGCGATGAACGCAGACCCGATGGTGCTGGTGATGACGGTGACCTTTGCGGCGAGCGCAAGCTTCGTCAGCCCTTATGGGTATCAAACCAACCTAATTGTGATGAATGCCGGTGGTTATCGGCTGCAAGATTTTGTTAAAACAGGCTGGCCCGTGGCGGTTGTGTATGGCTTGGTCGTGGTGTCGCTTGTGCCTCTTGTGTATTGATGGTCTTCATTCTTTATCACGCTCTATGGGTATGTAAGAGATCTCTTACAGACATTTACGAGATCTCCTATATTTTCTCATCCAACGATTCCTTAATATGCACACATAGGGATAGCGAAGACAAACGGATTTGTTACAGCGACTCGTAATCTATTGCGGGAAGCACACCAAGGATGGTGGTCGTGAAAGGGAAAAGGACGTAATGCAGCGGTTTACCGCGCCGGCTAGGATGGCCAGCACGCATTGCGTTTCCCGCCCCTATCTTCTTTAATTTCATCTCTAAATATTCTTCTAGGCTTTGCCCTGTATCGATCATTTCATGAGGGACGCATGAAACTTGGTATTATCATCACCGTAAGTTGTTTACTCTCCGGCTGTGCCTCGCTGTTTCCCATTCAAGTAACCGATCCCCGCACGGGCATCGAATATACCGTTCCTGCTCGCCTGCAAGATGTGCCTGGTATTAAAGAGCTTGCTGAGGCATGCGCGACCAAGGCTGGGCGTGTTGTGCATCGAACTGTTGAGGTGGAAGGGTATTTTGATGAGTCTCTTGATAAGTGTGAGAGCAATTGTTGGCATTACTTGTCATGGTCGAAATTTAGATATCTTGAGCTTGAAGTGCGCGAGACGAATTCATCGAAACATATAAAAGATAAAGGGTTTTGGAGAATAACGAAGTACCCTTTAGGTGATAATAAATGTGATCAGAAAATTCTGAATAGGATTGAAAAATTCTCTAACCACGCCCCAAGAAAAATCGACTCGTGTTTGGGGGCAGAATCAATCGATGAACCGAAAAGTTTGTATGCTTATCGTTCTTGGATCGAGATTCAAAAACTTTCGGATCAGTATGAGTCTGAACTGATGAAAGGAGTTCGGACTGTTGAAAACATCGCCGGTGATCGAGAGCTACTAGCTCAACAAGTTACATTTACTCTATTTTCTCGTTCCTCGGAGCGAGGAACTGCAAGGCAATTGGTATGCGAGTCGTTGTCGATAAATCATACAGTAGGTAGATTTAAGGACGTAGTATTAAAACCAGCTAATTAACACCAACAATGGAGAGTTTGGCTCATGGATGAGACAAGTCACTACTTTGAGGCTATGCGAGCGAGTGCTGCTTATGTGAGCCTTGTTGACGAAGATATAGATGCTAACTTAAAGCTTTCTTTAGAGGCCGAAACCAAACAAAAGTTTTTAAAAATAGGTTGGACAGAGACTCAATTTGAAGAATTCGCTGAGCGGCATGCAATAGTTGATTACATCAACAATGAAAGCTTTGGTCTTGCGCTTACTCTTTTCAAAGATCTTGAAACGGGGCAGCTCACCCTAGCTTTTAGGGGAACCGAACCCTGGCAAGAGGAGGGGTTTCCTCTAGCTGATCTTGCTACTGACTTCTTTCTCTCAATAGGCCTCAGCGAGCCTTATCTCGGCTTGACTCAGGTCTCTGCGATAAATGACTTCTTGGTCGATAATAATATCCTGGACGAGAACAACCAATCCGTATCGGATAAGCTGGGTTTGGTGAACGTTGTTGGTCACTCTTTAGGAGGCCATCTTTCTGCGATGTTCGCTTTGGATTACCCTGAGCTGATCGGCCAAGGCACAACCTTTAACGCGGCAGGCATTGGTTGGTTAGACGCCGGTTATAACTACTTAAAAGAGTTCTTTCTCAAACCTGAATCGATAGTCGCGCGTGACCAACTTGATGGTAAGTTCACCAACGTTTACGCCGAACCCGGTGCTGAGCTTACCGCTAATCGTCTCACCTTTACTCATCTAGGTAGGGATGAACCTGTTTTCATTGAGCCTCCGAAGGGCATCGCGGATAGTCACTCCATGTCTTTGCTTTTAGATGCCTTATCTGTGCGTCGGGTGTTTGAGAGTTTTGAAAGTACTCTATCTTCAGCAGAGTTTGACCATATTCTCTGGCGTGCGTTCGATCGAGAAGTGGAGGTGAGTATAAGCCCGTCTGGCGAACCGGATATGACTAACCCCGATGAAGCGGCTATTTCTCTCAATACCTTGATGAGGCACCTTTCAACGGTGCTTGGTGGTGAGTTCGCCTCTTATCAGACGGCTAATCAGGCAGCAGAGTTCTATCAAACGCTAACGCAAGGGGGGCTTCCGCGCTTTCAGTTGGCGACTCTTGATAGCTTTGAGAATCCTCTGAATACAGCGCTCAATGATACAAACTCGATAGGCCGAGCGCTGCGTTATGCGCTCTTGGAAGGCGCGCCTTTTATCGTCTACCCGATTGAAGCGTATAGCTCGGGTATTTTTGCTAATGGTGCTAATGATGATGCTTATGGCACCGAGCACTATACCGAGACATTTTGGGCTGATCGAATTGATTATTATCAGCGCCAACTCGCAAGCAATGCTTTGGACTTGAACTCCCGTGACGCTATAGGCGCGAAAGTAGGTACAGACGCCACGCACTTCTTTGACGACTATTCAATCAATCAGGCCGATGCCAACGGACAGCCGCAAGCGCAAGTCTATGTTCGCGGTCACGACTCTGTATATACCAATCAGGACAACGAACAGCACGTCGTTTTTGGTTCTCATACCGCGGACGATATTGCCGGTAGTGAACATCGCGCAGGAGATCGGCTCTATGGTCTCAGCGGTGATGATGTGCTTGAGGGGCATGGCGGTAATGACCATCTTGAGGGAGGCGCCGGCAGCGATACTTATATATTCAATAAAGGTGACGGGCACAATCTGATCGTCGATCAACACGGGCAAAACCAAATCGTTTTCGATGGCAACACATTGTCTTTGGCCAGCGCCGTTAGTGAAGGTTCAAGTATCTATGAATCAATGGGCATGCTATTTGTTGAGTCTGGAGAGGGGACGCTTTTTGTTATCCGCCCTTCTGAAGGCGATGCCCCGGCAGCGAGCGTTCGCTTAGATGACTTTGATGGTACGCCAAATCTTTTTGGCTTAGATCTAAAAGACAGTGCGGCACCCGAGAAGCCAGCCGAGCCAACTGATGCCGTACTCATCGGCACGGGTGTTGTCGAACTGGAAAATGGCGATCTGTTCGAGATCAAACCTCGCCAGATAGATCGTCTTGAAGATCCATTTAATGAGCAGCAAACCATTGAAGAGCGTGGCATGGTCTTGGATATGTCCCTGCTCGAAAAGCCTTATCATTATGAATCGCTTACCTATGCCTATTCGGAAAACCCGATCCCCGTTCGTTTGACGAATGGCGATGGTGAGCAGCTTCTGGATTTGTATTTTGAAGGAAGTGATCAAGATGACGTGATGCAGGGCGGCTACTTTGGCGATTGGCTTTATGGTCGTGGCGGTAATGACGTGATCGATGGTGCGGAGGGTTTTGATTTTCTGGCGGGCTTTTTCGGTGCGGATCTAGTTTTTGGTGGCGATGGAAGCGACCTTATTTTTGGCAATGTGCATGATAAATATCAGGGTGATGCACTGACATCAGGGTATGTAGACGAGTCATCGGATGAGCTAGATGGCTTCAATGATCGTTTATATGGCGGCATTGGCAACGACCAGATTTCTGGTGATGAAGGAAATGACTTTCTAGCCGGCGAAGCCGATAACGACAAACTATATGGTGGTGAGGGAAGCGACACTATTATCGGAGGAGTTGGGGAGGATACGATTCATGGTGATGGCCGTCTTGAATACGATAATGGTTTTGCCTTGCGTCGCCTTGAACATGAAAACCCAAACGATCAGCGCGCGGACCGTATAGATGCAGGAGCGGGAAATGACTGGGTCGAAGCTGAATGGGGTAACGATGTTGTTTTTGGCGGCGAGGGTGACGATAAGCTCTGGGGCGATGCACGTACCGAGCATTTAGCCGGTGCTTACCACGGTAATGATGTGCTTATCGGCGGCAGTGGTCGAGATGAGTTGTATGGTGGTGGCGGTTCGGACTTTCTTGATGGTGGTTCAGAAATCGATATTTTGCATGGCGATGTCGCTATCTATGAAGGTGAATTACAGGTCGCGCTAGCTCATGAATATCACGGCGATGACACACTTCGCGGAGGCTCTGGTGACGATACCCTCATCGGAGGCGGCAGTGCCGACATGCTTTATGGCGAGGACGATAACGATATCCTGTTTGGTGATGGGCAGTACACTGGGTCAAGCATAAGTGTTGGCGGTGTTTATCTTATTAATCCTGACCAACAGTCTACGGTTTCTGATAGCGCACACGGCGCAGATGTTCTGGATGGTGGCGCGGGCGATGATCTGATACTTGCCGGTGGTGGCGACGATATGCTCATTGGTGGGGCTGGCAATGATGAGCTTTATGGCCAGCAAGGTAATGATGTTCTCCGTGGTGGAGCGGGGAATGACATTTTGGTCGGAGGTGAGGGTGTTGATCATTACATCCTCGATGGTTTGGAATATGACTTCATTTATGACGAGTTGGATTACAACCATGCGGGTTTAGTTGGCTTCAAGGCAGAGTCGCTTGAACTTAGTTCTTCCACGGGAGGGAGGGCAACCCTAAAAAGCACAATTGATGGTCGGACGATTGCGGTGCTTCTTGGCCAAACCGCGGATCACTTGCGCTTGGTTTTACAGGGCGAGTATCAGGACTTCGTTACTA
This sequence comes from Oleiphilus sp. HI0079, assembly GCF_001635105.1. NCBI lineage: Bacteria > Pseudomonadati > Pseudomonadota > Gammaproteobacteria > Oceanospirillales > Oleiphilaceae > Oleiphilus > Oleiphilus sp. HI0079. Next base: position 3,319 of record NZ_LWFT01000046.1, on the reverse strand, counting down.
ATGGGCGTTCGCAGAAATGGGTTTGGGTAAATGATCTCGATAAGAGCGTTGACCATTCGCATGAAGTGCAAGGGCGGGTTTATCGATCTGGCGCTGGTGATGACCGAATTCTTGCCGGAAGCGGCGACGATACTTTTATCTTGGGGCGACCGTATGAAGCTGTAGCCGAAGATCAGGTTGGCTCTGATGCCATGGGTGCGATGTCTCTTTCTGTGGAGCAAAATGCAAGCGACAGCGATGCTTCGAACCAAAACAATGAAGCCGGTGATGGTGGTAATGATTTTATTTCTGGTGGTTTGGGCAGTGATCAGTATGTCTATCATGCCGGCGCAGCAAGTGTCACTGTAGAAGAAGGTTGGGCCGATACGGGCAGCGATTCGTTGGTTTTGGCTAAGGGCTTTTCGGCTCAAACACTCGATGTATCGCTTGATGGAAATACGGCATTATTCCAAGCTAAGGGGCGTTCAGGCTCTCTAACCCTCAACGATGTTCGAATGTTTGAGAATATTGCGTTTGAAAACAACGATACATTCCACGCTCAGCTGCAGGCACGGAACTCCCTTATTGCCGGCGATGCTCAAAATAATTATGTGTACGTGGCGACCGATAACAACACCCTGAATTTAGGCTTGGGAGATGACCGCACTCAACTCGAAGCGGGTAATACGGCGACTTACGTTTATAGACTCGGTGATGGGCACGATCGTATTGAATTGGCTGACGTAGACCGATCGGGAACAATATCTCTAGATTTATCAGGAGAATTTACCTCTGCCGATTTGCGCTTAAGAGACACGCCAGATGGTTTAAGGCTGGATGTAGCTGAAGGGCATCAACAAGCGGGTTCGATCACGCTCAGTTCCGAATCTACGAGCGCTCCGGAAGCCTTGTTTACTGGGATTTCAGTTAATGGCACGGTGCTGTCCGAGACTCAAATAACTAGCTTGTTTGAAGGGCCGCGCAGACCGTTCTCTTCGCGGAACGAGGCGTTTTCGATTCCGCTGGATGCACTTGCGCAAGCAGGTGAGGCGCAGGTGATTGACCTTCCAATGACAGCTCTCATTGTTCCTGATATCGAGACTTCCGATGTTACTGGCGATTCGCCTGTCTGGGAGCTGACATTGAACAATGGCGCGCCTCTGCCATCCTGGATGCAGTTCAATGCTGAACGAATGCAGCTCTTTGTGAGCGAGGCTGCCCCGAGTCTTGGATCCATGACCTTACTACTCAGTGCAACAAATTCTGCCGGCAGTGCGACGCAAAAGATACAGCTTTTGGCAGCTGAGGATGCCGAGGTCTTCTTTGATGTTGCGCGTCCGTCAGATGTGTATCTTGGTGAAGCGACGAACCAGCTTTATCGGGCCGGAGAAAGCGACCAAGTTGTTGATATTTCCAATACCGGATTTACTACGGTAGTGGGGAATGATTCGGGTGTTCGGATAAACAGCAATTGGAGTGGTGGAGCGTTTTATGGTGGTGCTGACAATGACTTGTTGAGCACTACAGGGGGCTATTCCGAGCTTTATGGCGGTTCGGGCGATGATCGCTTCTATTTGGAACAGCAGTCGGTTAACCGTGTAAATCCCGGCCCCGGTCAGGACAAAGTGCATATTGACGATGGTGTGCATGTTATCGAATTGAATCCGGGTTTCGAATTCGTGGAGGTGCGGGCAAACTCATCAAGGGGAGGAGAAAGTGTTCTCGTGTTTGGCGAGGGCTTCAGCGCTTCAGATATGAAAATAACGCCCTTGCTGGATGGAACACCCTGGTTCGATGTCTTGCTCGGTTTCGAATCTCTCGAGGACGAAGTCTTGTTTTCAGGATCCTTAAGCAGGGTTGTTTTTGAGAGCAGTGAAGGCGTCGTGCAATATAGTAGGCAGGCTCTTTTAGATATCGTTGAATCTCAGATAGCGCAGGCGGAGTCTGATGCGGCCGAGGTTTCCGAAACGGCCGCTGTCGAATCTGCTTCGGATGTTACGACCGATGCTACTACCGATACGCAAGCAGTGCCCTCCGACGAACCGGTTCCTGAAGAGGATGCTGCCTCAGCCCAAACGCTAAATATACCCGACAGAGAGTTCGAAGCTGACTTAAGCCAAGTGAGCCTGCCCTATGACGACAGCGTCTATCATCGCTTAAAGCTCTCTAATAATTATGACCCAAAATATCCGTTAGAGGGCTTGGAACGAGACCTTTCTGTTGATCAATTGCGCGAACTGCTCTCGCTCGATAACAGTGCTGATCTCAATATTTCTGGATGGCAGATGCATGATGGGTCTGCAAATATGCAGCGGGATCTCCGAGCTCAAGCCTATGGTTCGCTAGTGCGGTTTACGATCCCTGATGCCGACTTCGTCGGCAGCACTTGGTTTGATTTGGAGTATTCCGTTGATGGTGAGCCGTTTACGGCGCCAATCAGGTTGGATGTAGAACACCAAAATAGTGCGCCGCTTGTCTGGGGCGATTTGCGCGGATATACGGATAATGATGACTACATAGAGCCGCAAGCGTTTACGTTTCCTGTGAGCGTTTATGACAGGCATGGAGTAAATGATCCTGTGCGTCTTATGGACTTAAATCAAGGCGATTTGGCCGAACTGATTTCAGTAGGGAATCCCGAAAATGGCCAGGTTAGTTGGGATTCTTCGGCAGGAATGATTTCCTTCGTACCGGATTGGGCAGCGGCTGTTTCTGGAGGCGTTGAGCTTCGGCAACCCGCGGAGAAATGGCATCACAATTTTGGGTTTGAGGCGACCGTCAGCGATGGTTCAGACGCTCGGACCCAGTGGTTAGACGTCACCGTGTCCTATTCCCAGCAAGATGTTTTGGAGCTGGGTGACGACCATGTCGTGTTCAGTTCTGAGGCTGACCTTCGACAGATTCACCATATAGGTGCGGCTACTTTATTTGCAAACGACGTCACCGAACGCCTGGCGGGACTATCCTTGAATACTGTCTATGAGGGCTTCGGCGGACGGGTTGAATTTGATGCGTATAATCAGGAAGTTCACTTTCAGGCTGATGATGACTTCGCAGGAGAAGCGGGTTTTTGGTATGAGGTAACAGACGGCTATTCAACAGAAACAGCTTGGGTGACCGTCGCACAAGAGGAGCAAGATTCAGGTCAACAACCAGACCAAGATCAGGAGCAAGACCAAGAGCCGGATCAAGATCAGTCCAACGATATACCGCCTGTTGACGAGCAAACGCCTGAAGACAATCCTTTACCAGAACCAGAACCAGAACCAGAACCAGAACCAGAACCAGAACCAGAACCAGAACCAGAACCAGAACCAGAACCAGAACCAGAACCAGAACC
>NZ_LWFT01000045.1:0-713 GCF_001635105.1 Oleiphilus sp. HI0079 | reverse complement strand
GCATTTCGCCCCAGAGCAGCACATTAACCTTGTGCACAACTTAATGACCAGCATGATGGAGGCTGCGTAATGAGCAAGCATCGATTCACACTCTCAAACAATCCTGAAGCCGAAAAGTGTATTTCTGGGTTGCTAGATCAAATCGCTAAGGTGGTCCAAAAAAACATCGCCGATCACAAGCTGCGCAGCCTTATTCTTCTCGGCGGCTATGGCAAAGGTGAAGGTGGCGTGAGCGTGGTTGGCAACAGCTATAAGCCCCATAACAACTTCGACCTTCTTTTGGTCACCCAACATTTGAGCAAGACAAAGCAAGAACGTGTCAACGAAGCACTGTCACAGCAGCTACAAGCTTTGGCAGGCAAGCTTGATATTGGAATCGATCTCTCGTTGATCGATCAGTGGAAACTCAAAAATATGCCGACGCGGGTCCTCTGGTACGACATGATGGAGGGCCATAGAACACTGCTAGGCGACGCCAAATTCGTGCCGTCTATCAAGCATAAACAGCGGGACATTCCAGCGTGGGATATGCGCAACCTCATGGTTAATCGAGGCTCTCTATTGCTCCTTAACCAAATTTGTTTGCAAAACGAGGAACGGTCTCAGGAACTGGATCGACTGATCATAAAACATGCGATGAAAGCCATTATTGGCTATGGCGATGCGCTGCTCTACTCTTTGGATGAGTATCACTGGTCGTATCGTGAAAAACA
>NZ_LWFT01000044.1:0-891 GCF_001635105.1 Oleiphilus sp. HI0079 | reverse complement strand
GACGTTGCCCGAGAGCTATACGCCGAGGCCAAGCAACACGGTATTTCATTTGTAGATGGACCGGTTTCTGGTGGCGAACAAGGCGCCATCAATGGTCAATTGACCGTCATGTGCGGAGGGGATCAAGACGCCTACTCAAAAGCGGAAACGTTTATCAACGCATTCGCGAAATCTTGCAAACGTATGGGAAACACGGGTTCAGGGCAACTCACAAAAATGTGTAACCAGATTGCCATTGCGGGATTGGTGCAGGGTTTGGCGGAATCCATTCATTTTGCGCAACAAGCCGGACTAGACCCGCATAACGTCATTGAAGTTATTTCAAAGGGGGCGGCTCAGTCCTGGCAAATGGAGAATCGTCATAAAACCATGATCGCGAATGAGTACGAGCATGGCTTTGCCGTCGACTGGATGAGAAAAGATCTTGGAATATGCCTAGAGGAAGCTCGGCGCGTTGCTGCAAAACTACCCGTCACCGCACTAGTAGATCAGTTTTATGGGGATGTACAAGACATGGACGGTGGACGCTGGGACACCTCTAGTCTTCTAACGCGTCTACAGAAGAAATAAACGTCAGTCCTGCCTCTAATGCGCATACCTGGGCATCAATACACTCGTCTGGAGTTATAGATGCGCTATCTGGGTACACTTCCGTCGTTGTCGTGTAAGGCGCATTCGTTACACCTGCGCAAAGACCAAGCGATCTGTAGGCATAATTCACGACGCCCCTTTGGGCAGCAATATCACCGAGCAAGCGCCCTTTCGCGTCGTTCGGAGCGATATGCGTTATCTCACTTACCGCTGAAACAATGGCAGCCTGAAAACTAGACTGGGGGTTATTCGAATCTCCTACAAGGTAAAAGCCATCGGGAATCTCCGTCGGCTCATAAC
>NZ_LWFT01000043.1:0-768 GCF_001635105.1 Oleiphilus sp. HI0079 | reverse complement strand
TCTGACCACCAAGTCGAATGTTTATTTCTAAAGTCACTAGAGTTAGGTCTGGAAGAACAGTCCGGCTTTAAAGACAAAAACGACATCCCTGTTATGTTTGGTTCGCCAAACCTAAAGATTGGCTCGAATATTAAGATTGATTTTGACTTGTTCGGTACCATCTTCTTTATGCTCAGTCGCTTTGAAGAGTTAGTCAGTCCTGAGCGAGATCAGCACGATAGATTCCCAGCTAAGGCTTCTCTTGCATATAAATATGGCTTTCTTGAACGTCCGATAGTCGACGAGTATGTCGAATTGTTATGGGCTTGTATGACCAAGCTTTGGCCAGAGCTACAACGAAAAGAGCGCACCCCAAAAATATTTGTTAGCTGTGATGCAGATACGCCATTTGACCCGACAGTAAAGACCTTACCAAGATTACTACGAACGTGTGCTGCAGACCTGCTTAAACGAAAAAGTGTTACTGAAGCGTTAAAGCGCATACAGCGATATCATTTCAATAAAAAAGGTGATTTTCGGTTTGACCCAAATTACACCTTTGATTGGTACATGGATGTGTGTGAGCAGAATGGTTTAAAAGCGGCTTTTTATTTCATTCCTGAATCGATTGAACCTGGCAATGGTGATTATTCGCTTAAAGATAAGGATATTCGAGAGCTTTTGATCAAGATCGATGAGCGTGGCCACGAAATAGGTGTGCATGGTAGTTATCAGACATATCAAGATGGCACCAAACTTAAAAAGCAAAAAGCCCTGTTGGAAGGAACT
>NZ_LWFT01000042.1:0-1255 GCF_001635105.1 Oleiphilus sp. HI0079 | reverse complement strand
CGATTCGATCAAACAATGACAGCGAGGTAATCCTGTTAAAAGAGGAGTACGCCGCATCAAGACTAAACTGCTGTAACGAGAGAAGACTAATCGCTTCGGCGTAATCCACAGACTCTAATTTACCAAGCGCTTCTTGAGTAATAATCTCTGAATCTTTCAGTTGCTCAAGACCGGTTTCCAAAGTGTTCAACCGTGCACCAAGCTGGCCTCGTGCGTCGAGTACGGATGTAAACGCGAAATCCAAATTGGCAAGAGTTGACTCAAGCAACTCATCAAAACTACCTCTACCCTCAGGTGTTGCCGAGAAGTTCCGCAAACCATAGATGAACTTTTCTGTGGTTCTGAGCAAGCCTTGTTTTTCTGATGATTCGATCGAAAAAGTGTCTCCTGTAACCGGAGCACCGCTGATCTCAAACTGAACACCTTGAGCCTGAATAGGGCCATTTGGTTGGTAAGCCACATTTGACTGCAATACAAAGCCTGAAGACTTTTCCTTAATGTTAAAGGTTGTGGGGCTAGTAAACTCCACCACTAAATCTTCAGGGTAAAACGCATCATAGAGCTCCTGATCAATCACCTGACCAACAGAGATTGTTGCAGGAGGGTTAGCTTGGTTAGCCTCGCCCGCCTGAGTATAAAATGTATTGGTATAGGCCGGCATATCTTCAAACAGTTCCTGCCCATTTAAGGTTGTTTGGATACGCACAGAGCTTTCGATCTGAACAAACCGAACACCTTCATCACCCTGATAACGATAAGATCCAGACTCATTTTTCTCAAACGGCTGCGTACCACCCTGAAATCCGCTAAACACGTACTCGCCACTCGCGTCACGCGCATTCAATAAGCCCGCTAACTGATCAAGGCGCTGTTCGATTTCAGAGGCAATCGAACCAAGATCATCTTTGGAAAGTCCACCGTTACCCGAAGAAACCGCCAAGGTTCGAATACGTTCTATGACATCACTGATACCACCAAGTCGGTCATCTTGTAGTGACAAACGCCCCTCTGCCAACTCAACGTTGCGCTGAAACTGAGTATTGATAGCTATTTCCTGATTTAGCTCAAGAATTCGAGTCGATGCGACGGGGTCGTCCGCAGGCGTGAGAACCCGCTTGCCCGTTGCCAGTTGTTCTTGGGTTTTTTGCTGTTGCGCAGTCACATCCTGTATTGATGAAATACCACGCTCAAAAATTTGTATGGTAGAGATTCTCATGTCTTACTCCATCACTCCATGCGACACTAACGGAAAGCA
>NZ_LWFT01000041.1:0-1044 GCF_001635105.1 Oleiphilus sp. HI0079 | reverse complement strand
ATCCCGGTACTAGCCGCTTCTGGCGGCAGCGATCAGTGAAGCTGGGTATTGGTTTGTTGATTCTCATACCATTTTGGAAGACGATGTTGGCGCTTCGCGAGGCGCAAATGTTAGTTGATATCGACCTTGGTGTTCATTTAGTTCTTTTTTACGCATTGCTTTTGATTTGGGCTGCAGACACCGGCGCTTACTTCGCGGGTCGCGCGTTTGGAAAGGCGAAACTTGCTCCTGCAGTTTCACCTGGCAAGAGCTGGGCTGGCGCTTGGGGAGGGCTGGGTTGTACCGTCGTTCTTGCCTTGGTTGCCGCATTTTGGCTTGATTTGAGCTCTGCCTTGACCATTCAGTTAGTTGTGGTCACGGTGATCGCTGCAATCGTTTCAATATTTGGTGATTTGACAGAAAGTTTGTTCAAACGTGAAGCTGGTATAAAAGATAGTAGCAATCTCTTACCTGGGCACGGCGGTGTGCTTGATCGAATAGACAGTTTAACGGCAAGCATTCCAGTGCTTACAGCGCTTCTTTATAGCTTTTCTTGGATTGCTTGGGGTAATCCGTGAGCGCAAAAAAGCTCTCTGTACTTGGTGCTACCGGATCGATTGGTCTTAACACGCTGGATGTTGCCGCGCGGCACCCTGATAAGTATGAAGTATATGCTCTAAGTGCGCACAGTAATTGGTCCGAGCTGCTGAAGCTGAGTGTTCAGCACGCGCCCCGGTATGCTGTCGTTTCTGATATCTCCGTTGCTGACGAAGCGCTAGCAGCGTTTCGAGATAGTGGCACCCTGACTGAGCTCTTGGTTGGGCCTCACGCTCTTATTGATATTGCTTCTGCGACAGAGGTGGATATCGTTATGGCCGCGATCGTGGGCAGCGCAGGACTTGAATCAAGCTATGCGGCGGCTAGCGCTGGTAAAAAAGTGTTGCTTGCCAACAAGGAGTCGCTGGTTTTGTCTGGCTCTTTGTTTATGACTGCTATTGAAAATTCGGGTGCAACGATTCTCCCTATAGATAGTGAGCATAACGCCATCTTTCAGTGCCTTCCTTC
>NZ_LWFT01000040.1:0-765 GCF_001635105.1 Oleiphilus sp. HI0079 | reverse complement strand
GGAATAAAACATTGGCTAAGATAATTGTTATCACGTCAGGCAAAGGCGGAGTCGGAAAAACGACCAGCAGTGCATCTATCTCTACAGGTTTGGCGCTGAAAGGGCATAAAACCGTTGTCATCGATTTTGATGTAGGCTTGCGTAACCTTGACCTCATTATGAATTGTGAACGCCGAGTGGTATACGACTTCGTAAATGTCATTAACAACGAGGCGACACTCAACCAAGCTCTCATAAAAGACAAGCACAACGAGAATTTATACATCCTCCCTGCTTCGCAAACGCGCGACAAAGATGCACTCACGCAGGATGGAGTAGAACGCGTTCTTAACGAGCTATCAGAGCGCTTCGACTTCATTATTTGTGACTCGCCTGCCGGTATCGAGCACGGCGCCCAAATGGCGCTCTATTTTGCTGACGAAGCCATCGTTGTTACCAACCCAGAAGTATCATCAGTGCGCGACTCAGACCGCATACTCGGAATACTCCAGAGCAAATCCCGACGCGCAGAACAAGGCGAATCTGTCAAAGAGCATTTGCTGCTTACTCGCTACAACCCAACACGTGTAGAGAAAGGCGAGATGCTGGGCGTAGAAGACGTCAAAGACATTCTAGCTATTAAGCTGCTTGGTGTGATCCCAGAATCGCCGGCCGTACTTTCCTCTTCTAATTCAGGCGTGCCGGTTATTCACGACCAAACAACAGATGCAGGACAAGCTTACGACGATGCCGTAGAGCGCCTGCTAGGCAAGGAAGTGCCGCACC
>NZ_LWFT01000039.1:0-1082 GCF_001635105.1 Oleiphilus sp. HI0079 | reverse complement strand
TCGTAAATGGAACATTAAGGAGGCGAGCCAATGTCTCTGCCAACAGAGTTTTACCGCTACCGGTTGGACCAATCAGCAATATGTTACTCTTGCCAAGCTCGACATCCGCTTTCTTACCACCGCTGTACTTCAAACGCTTATAGTGATTGTAAACAGCTACAGAAAGAACCACCTTCGCTCGATCCTGACCAATCACATAATCGTCTAAAGTCGTTTTGATCTCCTGCGGCACAGGCAAACGATCAGAGCTTTCCTCTGTTGTGCTTTCCTGAATCTCTTCACGAATAATATCGTTACAAAGATCCACACACTCATCGCAAATAAATACTGAAGGGCCTGCTATGAGTTTGCGCACCTCGTGCTGACTCTTCCCGCAGAAAGAGCAGTAAAGTAGCTTGCCGTTATCTTCGCCTTTGCCGTTTTTATCGTCAGACATTTCTATTCCTATTCCTGANTGTTACTTACGATGCCTGTATCAGCGCTTCCATGCTCACTGACATCGCCAGGGAATCAATCAAAAGACTACTATCGCTTATCGATGATTGAATCAATTAAACCATAATCAACTGCAGCAGAACCATCCATAAAATTGTCACGATCTGTATCGCGCGCGATGGTCTCTAAGTCCTGCTCAGTATGATGAGACATAATACGATTCAGCTTGTCACGAATCGTAAGAATTTCTTTCGTATGTATCTCAATGTCAGTCGCCTGCCCCTGATATCCGCCCAAAGGTTGATGAATCATCATCCTTGCATTCGGAAGACAATGGCGCTTACCTTTTGCCCCGCCAGTCAACAAAAAGGCGCCCATGCTACACGCTTGACCGATACATAGAGTAGACACATCAGGCTTTATAAACTGCATCGTGTCATAAATGGAAAGCCCTGCCGTCACGGACCCACCAGGAGAGTTAATGTAGAGGTGGATATCTTTGTCGGGATTTTCCGACTCCAAAAACAGCAACTGGGCGACTACAAGATTAGCCATATGATCTTCGACTTGACCTACAAGAAAGATCACACGCTCTTTTAGAAGACGCGAATATATATCGAAAGAACGCTCACCACGAGCAGTCTGCT
>NZ_LWFT01000038.1:0-1043 GCF_001635105.1 Oleiphilus sp. HI0079 | reverse complement strand
ATCTAGCACACCCAGATCATTCTCTCCCAACTTCCTAGGGTAACCATCGCCCCGCAAGGTCTCATGGTGGGTAGAAGCCAGGTGCGGAACGTTGGACAAGTCGTCTGTAAATGGCAGACGATCAAGCATCCTTATCGTTCCAATCATATGCTCATTGATCTTAAATCGATCCTCAGCGGTTAACGTACCGCGTTTCACGCCAAGGTTGTAGAGCTCTCCTTGATTGTATAAGTGTTCCGGGATATCCATATCGATCCCTAAGTGCTCATCGAACTCAAAGGGACGCTCTCTCTCGATGATATGTTCAGGCTTGTCGGCCAACAATGGCTCGCGCTGGGGAAGGATTTCGTCCTTCAACAACCCCTTATCCTCAAGCCTCATCTCCTCAACAGGAGATAAGCCGAGCAAATTGCTAAAATTTCGAACCCAACTTTTCTCCGCTATTTGCTGTAAACGCTCTAGCTTTTCATCGGACAGAAATTCGCCGCCCACATTGCATTCGGCGACAAACGCGAACTCATCCTGCAAGGCAGACTGAGCCTCTTGTAGTTTTTGTTGAAGCGCTTTCTCTTGATCTGGTTGTTGCCGCAAGCTTTGCAGCATCTCAATTTCTGCGTCTCGCCAAAGCACCTCGAACCGCATTCGAACCTCGTGAATACGATTATAAATAAGCTCAAGCTTGCTCCCCTTATCAACAATATGCTCGGGCACCGAAATTTTCCCACAATCGTGCAACCAAGCCGCTGTTTCAAATTCACGCCACTGCTCTGGCGTCTCAAACGAAAACGCTTTGAACTTCCCAAACTTGGCCTTATCGGCCTCCCTTGCGAGCATCAAGCCCAGCACAGGAACTCGCTCACAATGGCCTGCGGTATAATGTGATTTGGCATCAATGGCCTCGGCAATTAACTTGATAATCGCATCCATCAACTCTTTTTGAGATCGCTCATATTCCTGAATCGACTTAGACATCGCGACCAAACTTTGGGACAAATGATGAAACTGTCGTATTCGACTTTCCACCGCCCTCACCTCGTCATACT
>NZ_LWFT01000037.1:0-872 GCF_001635105.1 Oleiphilus sp. HI0079 | reverse complement strand
AAGATTTGTACTACCGCGTGAGTGAGATTAGCTTAAATATTCCCCCTTTACGCGAGCGCGAGGGTGATTCTGTACTGATCGCCCAGGCCCTCTTAAAGAGCATTGGCAGCGACATGAATCGCGAAGATTTGCGCCTTTCTGAAGATGCCATGACGGCTATTCGTCATCATGATTGGCCAGGTAACGTGCGTGAGATGATTAATAAAATAAAGCGTGCCGCCATTATGACCGATGGACGCAACGTTAGCGCAGAAGACCTAGAGCTCGAGGGGGAGTTTCTTAACCTACCCGAGGGTTCTCTAAACCTTAAGCAAATACGAGATAACGCTGAAAAAACCGCTTGCCAACAGGCTATCCAAAGCGCTGCAGGCAACATGGCAAAAGCAGCGAGAATACTCGGCGTCACTCGCCCAACCCTTTACTCTCTAATAGAAAAGCATGCTATCAAAACAGCTTAGTTGAGCGCCAAATTAGCGATTGAGAGTGATCAAGCGAAGGCTTTTCGATTGGCCGAATTGGCGTATAGCACCAAAACCATACACAACTTCGAAAAACCCGCTTGATGGCACTGAGAGCTCTGCAAAACCCAGCCCTTCAGACCAAGATGAGCGGGATAGATCCCACCGAGTACGTGGGATCACAAAGCACTGAGCTACCCTGCAGCCTTAGCCTCATTGAAGTGCGCTTGAATTTCCGCATTATCGGGCTGCATCTCAGCGGCCTTTTCCAGATACGGCAATCCCTCAGCGGTTTTACCAAACTTGTGCAAAACCCACCCATAACTGTCCAAGACAGCAGGACTATTAGGCGCAAGCTCAGCAGCGCGGGCTAAAAGATCTAGCGCCCTCTCATCGCCTTTTTCGTAGTAGAGC
>NZ_LWFT01000036.1:0-1175 GCF_001635105.1 Oleiphilus sp. HI0079 | reverse complement strand
GCGGTCCATTAATGCATTTGCCGGGCCGATGTCATAGCCATAAACGGATGCTGATGCTTCTTCTTGAGGGAGTACACTAATGTTGCTGATGCCGCCCAAGTTTATGATCAAGCGCTTTGATTTTTCGCTCGAAAAGACTTGCTTGTGAAAGGCAGGCACTAATGGCGCGCCTTGCCCGCCTGACATTAAGTCGGCCATTCGAAAATCAGCAACCGTTGTAATCCCAGTGATTTCACTTACCGCAGCAGCAGAGCCAATTTGAATTGAGAAAGGATGGTCTAAGTCCGGTCGGTGCCGGATGGTTTGTCCGTGGCTCCCGATCGCTTTGATCTCAGAGCGAACGACAAAGTGATGTGCTTCAATGAATTTGTTTATAGCGTGTCCGATGAATCGGCCAAACGCGGTGTGGGCTCGTCCAAGCCGTTCAATTTCGCTAGGGCCAGGCGAGCAAAGAGATGATAAATCCGCTTGCAGTTTGTCTGGGATTTTTTCGCAGAATGAAGCAGCGACCTCGCAGAAATCTTCTTCGAAGGACACAAGTGCGAGGTCTAAACCATCAAGGCTTGTGCCCGAGATGCAGCCAATATAGTACTCTCGGGGCATGCCTGGTCGCTATTGTGCGTTAAACGCGAGTTGATAATCCTCACGCAGTGTTTGCAGTTGCGCTAAAAGAGGTTTGGTCTGCAGAGCAAACTGCGTTAACTCCTCGCTTGGTACTGGTTTCGCATGAGGTAGTTTTACCCGGACAGGGTTTTTGTGTACGCCGTTAACGCGAAATTCGTAATGCAGGTGAGGGCCAGAGGCGAGTCCTGTGCTACCAACATAGCCGATAACTTGCCCTTGCTTAACGCGTTTTCCTGTTTTTACGTTTCGCGCAAATTTAGTCATGTGAGCGTATAGCGTCGTGATTTTCTGGCCGTGCTGCAATATCACTGCATTGCCATAACCACCTTTGCGGCCCGCAAATACGACTTTTCCATCACCTGTTGCTTTAATTGGTGTGCCTCGTGATGCCGCATAGTCAGTGCCTTTGTGGGCGCGGATCTTGTGTAGGACCGGATGCTTTCGCTTAAGATTGAAATGCGAAGAAATACGTGCAAAGTCTACAGGGGTGCGAAGAAACGCTTTGCGCATGCTTTCACCAGATGGGGTGTAATAGTTTGAAACGCCGCTCG
>NZ_LWFT01000035.1:0-8917 GCF_001635105.1 Oleiphilus sp. HI0079 | reverse complement strand
AGACCAAGGTGGCGGTCGTTTACTTAAATCAAAAATTGAATCGTTGGGCGTTCAAGTACACACCCAGAAAGCGACTCAAGAAATTACTGCGGGTGAAAACTGCCGTTATCGTATGTGTTTTGCGGATGGTGATCACCTTGAGACAGACATGATTCTATTTTCCGCAGGCATTCGTCCTCAAGACGCGCTTGCACGTGAGTTTGGCCTTGAGCTTGGTGAAAGAGGCGGGATTGTCGTGAACAACCAATGCCTTACCTCAGATCCGGATATCTATGCCATCGGAGAATGTGCGCTCTGGAATAACTTCATTTTTGGTCTGGTTGCGCCGGGTTACACGATGGCGCGTGCGGCGGTAAGTCATATTACGGGCGGCGACCTTGCATTTGAAGGTGCGGATATGAGTACCAAGCTGAAATTGATGGGCGTTGATGTTGGCTCTATCGGCGACGCGCACTGTCGGACCGAAGGGGCCCAGTCGTATATTTATGAAAATCAGCCTGAAGAAGTATACAAAAAGATTGTTGTTGATGCCGAAGGCAAAAAGCTTCTCGGTGCTGTACTGGTAGGCGATAACGCGGATTACGATACGCTTTTGCAGTACGCGCTTAATGGTATTGATTTGCCTGATGCGCCTGAAAGCCTCATTTTGCCAAGTTCTGATGCTGCGCCGGCTCTGGGTGCAGACGCCCTGCCTGATACGGCTACCGTTTGTTCTTGTCATAATGTTTCGAAGGGCGACATTGTTGAGGCTATCGACGCGGGTAGTTGCGATTTGCCTGCAATCAAGGCTTGCACCAAGGCAAGTACAGGTTGTGGTGGTTGTTCCGCACTACTGAAAAATGTGTTCGACGCTGAGCTTGAGAAGCGCGGCGTTGAAGTTAAAAAAGACATTTGCGAGCACTTCGCTTACTCACGCCAAGAACTGTTCCATCTTATTAAAGTCGGGCAAATCAAGACCTTCGAAGCGCTTATTCATGCTCATGGCAAAGGCAGTCTTGGTTGTGAGATTTGTAAGCCAGCAGTGGGCTCAATACTCGCTTCGGTTTGGAATGATTTTGTTTTGTCCAAAGATCATGTGAGCTTGCAGGACACAAACGATACGTATCTGGCAAACATGCAGAAAGACGGAACCTACTCGATTGTCCCGCGTATTGCAGGTGGAGAGATTACCCCTGACAAGCTTATCGTGCTTGGCCAGGTTGCGAAGAAATATAAGCTCTACACCAAGATTACTGGCGGACAGCGTGTTGATTTGTTCGGCGCTCGCGTCGAGCAATTGCCTCCAATTTGGGAAGAGCTCATCGCTGCCGGTTTTGAAACCGGTCACGCATATGCGAAATCCTTGCGAACGGTTAAGTCCTGTGTTGGCAGCACTTGGTGTCGCTTCGGTGTTCAGGATTCTGTTACCGCGGCCATCGATATCGAAAATCGTTATAAGGGTCTTCGTGCTCCGCACAAAGTCAAAATGGCTGTCTCAGGTTGCACCCGAGAATGTGCTGAAGCGCAGGGTAAAGATATTGGGGTCATTGCGACGGATAAGGGATGGAACCTCTATGTTTGCGGTAATGGCGGGATGAAACCGCGTCATGCAGACCTGTTTGCGACGGACTTGGACACCGAAACCCTCATTAAATACATCGATCGCGTTTTGATGTTTTATGTTCGAACAGCCGATCGTCTGCAGCGTACCTCCGTTTGGATGGACAATCTGGAAGGCGGGCTGGAATACCTCAAACAGGTCGTCATTGAAGATTCGTTGGGGATTGCTCAAGAGCTTGAAGCGCAAATGCAGCATATTGTGGATAGCTATGAGTGTGAGTGGAAGCTTGCGGTTGAAAAACAGGATTCGCGTAAGCGTTTTAGACAGTTTGTGAACAGCGACAAAACGGATCCAAACATTGTGTTTGTTGAAGAGCGTGACCAGATACGTCCAGCACGAGCGGACGAGAAAATCATTGCCAGCGACGCGCTTTCGGAAGATGAACACGCAGAAACTGAGTTGGTATAGGGGTAGAAAAATGAAAGAAGTCGATCGTTGGATCCCAATTTGTGAAGTAGAAGACTTGGTAGATAACTCGGGTGTTTGTGCTTTGGTAGACGAGCAGCAGGTCGCTATTTTCAAGATAAGTACGAGTAGTGAATCTCAGGTGTTTGCCGTTAGCAATTGGGACCCGTTTGGTCAGGCAAACGTCTTGTATCGAGGCTTAGTTGCATCGGTAAATTCGGATAATGATGAGCAAAAATTTGTGCTTGCCTCGCCGCTTTATAAGCAGCGCTACTGTTTGGCGACAGGGGAATGTCTTGATGATGAGAGTAAGATGATTAGCGCTTACCCCACCCGCATTGTTGGTAATACCGTGCAACTTGGTATGGTTGGCTAGGTTATGTCTGGCTTGCAGAGAATCCCGACGATCAATAGCGGCAGCTCGCATGGCTTAGAGTCAAACGCACTGGCCTCAAGTACGTTAAAACAAAGCACCTGCCCTTACTGTGGTGTGGGTTGTGGCGTGGATGTGCAATTGAGTGGCTCTGTAGGCCAACCGCAGCCAGTTGCCGTCTCCGGAACGCCTGAGCACCCTGCTAATTTTGGCCGTCTTTGCATTAAGGGCAGTAAATTACTCGATACTCTGGAGCAAAACCAGCGGCTTGTTACGCCGCAGGTAGACGGCCTAGATGCGAGTTGGGAGCAGGCCGCGCATGAAGTTGCGCATCGTTTTAGCAAGATTATAAAAGAGCATGGACCCAATTCGGTTGCGCTTTATGTGTCAGGGCAACTGCTGACCGAAGACTATTATGTCGCGAACAAGCTCATGAAAGGGTATATCGGATCAGCCAACATCGATACAAACTCTCGTTTGTGTATGTCATCTGCGGTTGCAGCTCAAAAACGTGCGTTTGGTAGTGACGCCGTACCCTGTAGTTACGAGGATCTAGAACTCAGCGAGTTAATTGTGTTTGTTGGTTCGAATGCCGCTTGGACTCATCCAGTGTTATTTCAGCGAGTTGAACGAGCCAAGCAGCTAAACCCGGGTTTGAAAGTTGTTATTATCGATCCGCGCAATACCGCTACTTGCGAGCTAGGAGATCTACACCTACCGATTAAGGCAGGTACCGACGTGGCTCTCTTCAATGGATTGTTGAATTATCTAAGTGAGAATGGTGGATTAGATTCTCGTTTTCTCGAGAGTAGTGTTGCCGGATTTGATAATGCGTTGAAGCAGGCCAGAGAATGGACAGTAGAGCGCACCGCACAGGTGTGTGATCTCGCCGCCGATCGATTGGAGCAGTTTTATACTTGGTTCTGCGCTAGTCAGACAGCCATGAGCTTCTATTCAATGGGAGTGAACCAGTCAAGTTCTGGAGTCGACAAGGCAAACAGTATTATAAATTGTCATTTGGCGAGCGGGAAAATAGGTAAGCCCGGTAGCGCTCCGTTTTCAATAACCGGGCAACCAAATGCGATGGGGGGCCGCGAAGTGGGTGGGCTGTCTAACTTACTCGCTGCGCATATGGATATTGATAATGAACAGCATCGGGATATCGTTCAGGAATACTGGAACTCCCCCACGCTCTCTGAGCAGGCGGGCCATAAAGCCGTTGAGCTGTTTGATGCAATCGAATCCGGAGAAGTGAAAGCCGTCTGGATTATGGCAACGAATCCGTTGGTAAGCATGCCAAACCGCAATCGAATTGAGCGCGCCCTTAAAAAGTGTGCGTGTGTAGTGGTCTCTGATTATGTCGCGTCGAACGATACGCTTGCTTATGCGGATATAAAACTTCCAGCCACCGCGTGGTCGGAAAAAGACGGAACAGTGACAAATTCCGATAGAACTATCTCACGCCAACGTGCTTTTTTGCCTGCTTTAGGAGAGGCGCGTCATGACTGGAAAATCATCTGTGATGTGGCCCAGAGAATGGGGTATTCCGGGTTCGATTTTCAGAGTAGCCATGAGGTTTTTGTGGAGTATGCCGGGCTGACCGGTTACCGAAACGGTCGTGGTGAGAATGAGAGTCAACGAGACTTGGACTTGTCAGGTCTTGCGCAGCTTAGTCGCGCGCAATTTGATCGTATGAAGCCTGTGCAATGGCCAGTAAACAGCACGAATCCGAACGGTACGAAACGTCTATTTACAGACCAAGCGTTTTATACCCCCACGGGAAAGGCTAACTGTATAGCGGTCGACTTCAAGATCCCGACTCAAGTGACTTCTGATGCATACCCTTTCGTTCTGAACAGTGGCCGCCTCAGAGATCAGTGGCATACCATGACCCGCTCTGGCTCAAGCTCTGCCTTGAGCCAGCATAGTCCGGAGTCTTTTTTAGCGATTCATGCCGAGGATGCTCAAGCGCTGGATCTGAAAGATGGTGACCTCGTATCACTGAGTTCGGCTGTTTCGACGCAAACTAGCCAGCAAGTAGTTCTGCCCATTCAGATTGACAGCGCTCAGCGGCGTGGAGAGTTATTTGCGCCAATTCACTGGGGAAAACAATGGTCTTCTTCTGCCTCAATCGCTTATTTGTATAGTGATGCGCGAGACGCGATCTCAGGGCAGCCGGAGCTGAAGCATGCGGCCGTCGCGCTCGAAAAGCTGACAGTAAAAAAACATGCGTACCTGTTGCTCCGTGAGGAGCTTGATCATCGTGTTTTGTCGACGATGGCCGAAGTTTGGAGCAAAATCCGAATCAATGGTGCGTTCGTTTATCGGATCAGTTGTCTTGAATCGACTACGGAAATTGCCCAGCAGTTAGCCGATTTAGGCGTCATTTCTTCGACTCAAAGCATGAGCCATACCAAGGCTACTGGCAGAGTCTCGTTATATTTAAATCAGGGTGCTTTGAGCGCCCTCCTGATGGAGCAGTCGTCACCGCTCGATTTTCATAGAGCGTGGTTTGAGTCTCTTATTCAGGAAAATGCATTGAGTAGCGAACAGATTCATGAACTTCTGCACGGAGAGGTGGACGATGAATTTACGCAAGGGAAAATTGTCTGTAGTTGTTTCAAGGTTGGAGAGAAGGCCATTCATGATGCCATAGAAACCAAGCAATGTGACTCTGTAGAGTCGCTTGGCGATGCGCTTAAGTGTGGAACCAATTGTGGATCGTGTAAGCCGGAATTGAAGAAAATACTGGCGAAGCGTGACGTAAAAATGGTGTCGTTGCAGCCTGAGGAGGTTTTGGTATGAGCGCACTAACAGCAAGCATTATTTTGCGTGTTAAAGATGTATTCGCGCAGGCGCGCCTCGGTGTGTTTCAGAGAGTCAGTTCATCGACTTCGGGTACGAATTTATCTGATGCTAGCAACCAAGGGATAGGCCAGCGCGCATCCGACGGATGTGTACATTTGATTGGTGCCGGCCCTGGTGATGCAGAGCTGTTGACCATCAAAGCATACAAAGCGATTCAGCAGGCCGAAGTCATTCTTTACGATGCTCTTGTTGGAGAGGATGTGGTTGCGATGTTTCCGGCATCAGCACAAAAGATGTATGTGGGTAAGCGCTACGGTCAGCACTCGATGACACAACCAGAGATCTGTAGGGTGCTTCTGGAGCTTGCTCAATCCGGTAAGCGGGTAGTTCGACTTAAAGGAGGAGATCCGGCGATATTTGCTCGTGCGGGTGAAGAGTGTGCCCTACTTGCACAGCATGACATTCCGTTTGTTGTTGTTCCTGGTATTACCGCGGCGTCTGGCGCATCTGCCTATGCAGGTATTCCGCTAACACATCGTGATTGCGCTCAAAGTGTGCGGTTTGTAACTGCACATCTCAAAGACGAAAGTGCTGAGCCTGATTGGTCGTCAATGGCGCCTTCTCAGAAGACAAAGCATGGCGAAACGCTTGTTTTCTATATGGGGTTGCGCCGTATTGAGCAGATCTGTCAACGCCTCATCCAACACGGAGTCGATAAAGATATGCCAGTGGCCGTCATCGAGCATGCTACGCACGCAGAGCAGCGTGTTTGTATCGGTACGCTCGCAACGATTGCGGATCGCGTTGAGACAAGTGGAATATCAGGCCCGGCGATTACAATCGTTGGTCGGGTTGTCGAGTATCGTTACCAGACAGCGAACCTGATGAGTGATTCAGTGCTTTCCGGAGCTGTGTCCGGCTTTTGATCTTGCGCACCGAAATGGTGCGTAACGCTGTGTTTTCAGTTCCCTGCTTTGTTTAGTGATTTCATAACCCATTGAATAAAAAACGTATTTCAATGTTTGGGTATCCGCTTGCTTCATTGGGAGCATACTTTGCCGAGGTTGTGTTGTCCGGCTGGGAGCCCCAAACAAATAATGTCTTCAAAACTCAGTATTTTGCTTATCGACGAGAATGTCGAGAGAGCGAACGATGTGACTGCTGCTTTAGAGCAATCCCGCTATCGCGTGCGTCATCTTGCTAGCCCTAGCGTTGCGTTGTTAAAAGAAGTGGATGCGTGGCAACCAGATATCATTGTGATTGATATCGAGTCGCCAAGTCGCGACATGCTTGAAAGTCTGCATACCATGTCGGCGTTTGCCCCTAAGCCCGTTGTGATGTTCTCCGAATCGGAAGATGAGGAGATGATTAATCTCTCTGTTAAATCTGGTGTCAGCGCCTACGTTGTTGGTGATCCTGACTCCGCTCGAATTCGCCCCATTTTGGATGCCGCCGTTGCCCGGTTTAACGAGTATCAACGCCTCAAAGATGAGCTTTCCCAAACGAAGAACGAACTCGAAGCGAGAAAACTTGTTGATCAAGCCAAGCGACTATTAATGGATGTTAAGGGCATCTCTGAAAATGAGGCGTTTCACAGTATGCGTAAAACCGCGATGGATTCAGGACAAAAGATCGAAGACGTCGCGCGAACTGTAATTTCAATGATGAAGAATATGAATTTCTAGGTGGTTAGATGACAGGTATTGAAAAAACATCACTGTCGCTCGGTTTTGTACCTCTCACCGACTCGGCGCCTTTAGTCGTTGCGAAAGCGCTCGGTTTTTTTGACGATGTGGGGTTGGATGTAACGTTACAAAAGCAAAACTCATGGGCAACCTTGCGCGACAAGCTTCATGCCGGAATACTCGATGCGGCGCAGATGCTCGCTCCCATGCCAATTGCCAGTACTTTAGGCTTGGGTTGCCGTGCGAGGAAAATCGTCACGCCTTTTGTTCTTAGCCTCAACGGTAATGCGATTACGCTTTCTGATGCCCTCTATCTCGAGTTAAAGGCGCATGAATCGATACATCCCGATCAGCCGCTCAGTGCAGAAGTCTTAAACTCGGTGATTGCCCGACGTAGTGCCGATGGAAAGGCTAAGCTCAAACTCGCTCACGTATTTCCATACAGTTGCCATCATTATCAGTTGCTCGATTGGTTGAAGTCTGGTGGCGTCACCCTGAGCGACATTGACATCCTCACTGTGCCACCCGTGAATATGGTCGATTTTCTTTTCAGTGGCGAAATCGATGGGTATTGCGTGGGTGGCCCATGGAACGCAAAAGCGGTCCGCTCGGGAATTGGATATACCGGCCTCACCTCCTATGATGTCTGGCAAGATCAGCCAGAAAAAGTATTGGGGTTCACTGCTGATTTCGTGGATCAGTACCCGCAGACCGTAACGGCTTCCTGCGTCGCAATTGAGCGAGCTTGTCGCTGGCTAGAGAATATACCTAATCGATTTGAAGCAGCGCGCATGTTGACGCATAGCCATTATCTAGATGCGCCTCTAGATGTGATTGCTCCTTCTTTACTCGGTAGTTGTTTGACGCATGAGGCGGCCGCACCAAGAGAGGTCGAGCAATATAATCGCTTCTACTCAAGCAAAGACCATGGCGTAAACGTGCCCAGTACCGAGCGAGGACGCTGGTTACTTAATAAGATGGTCGAGGCCGGTCAGTTATCGAGCGAAGACAGCGCATCTGTCTCTATCGACGAAATATTTCGTGAAGATCTATACCAGGCGATAAGCGCCGAATTTGTGCAGGCTTAGTGCAATGCTCCTCTTGTTGGTGCGTTCGCATGTGTGGGTAAAGGCTTGGCGGTCAGTTAACCCTCTGAAAAATAAGTATTTTTAGAGTTGGCCTTAGTATTGCTTAGTCATGGCACGTAGTTAGTAAGAACGCTTAGCGCATTCAGAAAGCGCTAACTGATTTATCGTTTACCCCTCTTGGTCAAATATCGCGGGGTATTCACTGGACAAGAAGCGGTTGAAGGCATAGTGGCCTTCAATGCGCCAGGCAACGTTGCCCGCTTAGTCTCCTCTCCGAGAGGCTTTGCGGGTTTTTTTTTGAAAAAATATTGATATCACGCTGGAGTAGAGCATGAAAAAACACGGACTTTTGAAGTCAATAAAGACCAAGTTTACTGCTATTACGGTGACGCTGGCCGCAACGGGTGCATTACTTGGAACATCTGTGCAGGCTCAGGAATTGGGTTGGCCAGAAAAAGAAGAGCTTAAGTTTGGCTTTATCAAGCTGACAGACATGGCGCCTTTAGCAATTGCTTACGAAAAAGGTTACTTCGAAGATGAGGGCTTGTATGTCACCTTGGAAGCTCAGGCTAACTGGAAAGTGCTTCTAGACCGCGTTATAGACGGTCAATTGGATGGAGCGCATATGCTGGCAGGTCAGCCTCTTGGCGCGACAATCGGATTTGGTACGCAGGCGCACATCATTACAGCGTTCAGTATGGATCTAAACGGTAACGGTATTACCGTTTCCAACGATATTTGGGCGCAGATGAAGCCAAATATCCCTCATGAGGACGGTAAGCCGGTGCACCCAATTAAGGCGGATGCATTAAAACCGGTTGTTGAAAAGTATAAAAGTGAAGGTAAGCCTTTCAATATGGGGATGGTATTCCCTGTTTCTACGCACAACTATGAACTTCGCTACTGGCTCGCTGCTGGCGGAATTCATCCTGGTTACTATGCGCCTCATAAGGGCGAT
>NZ_LWFT01000034.1:0-754 GCF_001635105.1 Oleiphilus sp. HI0079 | reverse complement strand
TTCAGCGAAACCTCTCGTTCGGCGGAACATCCACCGCATACAACGGCAATTTTGCCCAACGCTTCAATTAGTGTTCGATCGGCTTGATAGCTCATCCGCCCTCCAATTCTGAAAGGTGGTTCGCCAATTCAAGACTGAGCTGGCCAACGTTACCAGCGCCTTGCGTAACGACGATGTCGTTATCACCCACGAGGTTGACTAACACTTCTTGTAGCTCAGTCGCATCTTCAATAAAAACGGGATCGAGACCTGTTCGCTGACGGATACTTCGACAGAGACTCCTGCTGTCCGCGCCCGGGATATGCTTTTCACCGGCGGAGTACACATCCAGCATGATCAACACATCCACCTCAGACAAAACACGTACGAAATCTTCATAAAGGTCGCTCGTGCGGCTGTATCTGTGTGGCTGAAAGACCATCACCAAACGCTTTTCAGGCCATCCATCGCGAATCGCCTTGATCGTTACACCCACTTCGCTCGGATGATGTCCATAATCATCAACGAGCATCACCTGACAACCATCGAACCGATAGTCACCTTGTATCTGAAAACGACGCCCAACACCTTGAAAGCCAGACAACGCGGATCTAATCGCATCATCATTGACCCCCTCATCGGTTGCCACCGCAATTGCAGCAAGGGCATTAAGCACATTGTGCTCGCCCGGCATATGCAGCTCGACATCAAGCTCTGGACGATCTCCCGGTCGAATCACGGTAAATGACGTGGTCATTCCATGCTGCTTTACATT
>NZ_LWFT01000033.1:0-1082 GCF_001635105.1 Oleiphilus sp. HI0079 | reverse complement strand
TAAGAGCTCTGGCGCAGTATGCGTCTTTACTATCTCTTGCAGTGCTTGTCGCTGCTTGCGGCGGTGGAGGCGGAGGAGCTTCAGTCAGTTCGGGTAATCAAGGTGGCGGCGGCAGCACGCCAGGCGGGACACCAGCAAGCTATTCAGTCGCAGGGGTGATCAATGGTCTTACTGCTTCAGGCTTAGAGTTAACCTTGTCTAGCGGCTCGACCAATATCACGCGCACACCTGCTTCTAGCGATTCAAGCTTTGATTTTTCGGCTCAGTTGCAGAGTGGTGCGGCTTTTACCATTTCTGTTACACAGCAGCCGGTTGGACAAATCTGCTCTTTGGACAGCGCCAGTGGCACAATTAGCACAGCAGATGTGTCGCTTGTGTTGACGTGTTCTGATACGCCCCTGACGGTATCCGGTTCGGTGCGTGGGCTAACGCAAGGGCAGCTCACGCTTAACCTCAATAACGGAGCCGAAAGTATTTTGGTGAACGGAGGCGATACTAGCTTCGCATTTAACCAAAGCGTCGCCTTTGGCAGCGATTTTATGATCGCGATAGAAATCCCTTTGGCTTTTGCGGATCAACCAAAAGCGATCTGCGATCTCGACACCGACTCGGGTGTCGCGGGTACGGTGGACGTATCAACGCTTAACCTTGTTTGTCGCGGGCTAGGAGTAATAACGGATCTAAGTATGGTGGGCGATCAAGGTTTACTTGCAGTAGATACTGATGTAAATGGAAGCGGACAGGCTGTTGTAGCGGCGCTCAATGTAAATGGTGGTGCGAGCAATTATTTAACCATTGGCGAGCTTGGCGGAGCATGGAGCTCTTCAAGCATCGCAGGCAATACGGAGGATCTCTCTACCATTCCTCTGGGGTATAACGCTTCGGTCTTTATTGATAACTCTGGTAATGACTCACTAGTTTATTTTGATTATTCAGATGCCGGTGGCGGCGATTGGAACGCACAGCTCTCAGAGAAAATATCAGGCGGTGCTGTAAAGGCATTGGTAAGCAATAACGTGACTCAAAAAGTATCAAAAATTGCATCAACGTCAGCAGTGATCAATGGTGATCGCATAAACATT
>NZ_LWFT01000032.1:0-807 GCF_001635105.1 Oleiphilus sp. HI0079 | reverse complement strand
CGATGGAGGTAATGTCACTCGCTGCATCTTTGGCAGATGCGTTAGCTGCGATATTCAGGCTTTGCGATGTGACAATACCTGTTTCCGCATCTCGTATCTGGAAAGAGAGCGTCTGTGCACCATAGCCATTTGTATAAGGACCCGCTCCCGGAGCAGGCAGAGTTAAAGTATCCGCACCACTTGCCGTAACGAGTGTCGCCCCCGGGTCAGAAGTAAACAGCGTATTGCTTAAACCTTGAGAGAAAAACTGATTATTAATCGGAGGAGACAATGGCTGAGGGTCAGCCGGATTGCTGTTATCCAGCACCTCATAATAATCATCGGTAATGAAGCGAACCAACAGCGGCGGTGTCAGCTCACCGTCGACCTCAAAAGCGGGTAAGGGCTGATTAGTAATTGGGCTATTTACATCCAGCATTTCGCCAAGGCTAATCTGCGCTGAACCAATATTACCCAAACTACTGCGCGCACGAACCGGTGCCGCTAGAGCGATCTCTTCAACACGATCAACCTCTTGTTTGATGTCGATCGCCCCGGATTGCGTTGGTAAAATCGAGAACTTATCACCGACTTTGTATGTACCGCCGTCAAAGGTTAATTGAAAGCCATCAATGGTCACCCGGCTCGGAAAAACATTCGACAGCGTCGATTTGTATACCGTTTCATCAGTTCCTTTGTTGACGATGATGTAGTCAGAATCGGCCGGCCCTTCAAAACGCAGCTCATAGTTATCCGTCGTTAATTGCGCTACATCCGTAATGGTCACCGACAAAGACTGATCATAGGGTGGCTGGTTGAGCGAATTCG
>NZ_LWFT01000031.1:0-741 GCF_001635105.1 Oleiphilus sp. HI0079 | reverse complement strand
TGCAAGATAACCGCGGTTGTAAGCGCGATGCATCGGGTTTCTTTTCTGTCTTTTCATTTAGTCGAACCTCTTTGTCATTCTACTGTGACTTGCGAGCAAACGTTTATTTGCATCGAAAGTGTCTTGTATGTTGGCGTTTGACGCCTTAGGTGCTTTACTCAGCGGGTGAGAGTTAGCACGAGGGTTTCGAACTCCTTTGGTTGGATTATTGTTAGAGCGATAAATAACAAACTTTTTGTGCAGCTGACTGCTTACTAATTGCACAACTACTAAGTTAGCAAAAACGCCTACATAAAGTATAGAAATCTTTTTAGCTATCAGAGTGAGTGATTATAGAGTCTTGGTATAAGCCTTGTGTGTATGCGTTTATTTGTGGGCAATTTTGTGTCGGTATGTAGCCCTTATTTCAATTTATATTTTTAGGTACTGGTGAATTTGTTTATGAGATTATTTGTTTCTTGCCCGCTGGGTATGCAGTACTTGTTGGAACAAGAGCTAATCGAAATGGGGCTTTCGTCAACTCGTGCAGTCAATGCCGGTGTTGAAGCGGAGGCCGAACTTGAGCAAATTTATCGCTGCCTACTCTGGTCGCGAATTGCTAATCGTGTATTTCTTGAGCTCGCTACCGGAAAAATTGAACGAGGATCTGATGTATATCGTCACGCGTCCTCTATCCCTTGGGCTCAGCATTTTAGTGCTGATTCGACATTTTCTGTGTCGTTTGCGGGAACGAATAAAGAT
>NZ_LWFT01000030.1:0-728 GCF_001635105.1 Oleiphilus sp. HI0079 | reverse complement strand
CGATACCCTTGCTGATCGGTGGCAAGCGCATAAAGCAGATCTTCCTGGCTGGAGATGCTGTTAGACAGGATGAAATCTAGAAACTGTCCTGTAAGTTCGGAATCAAAGCGCATGTTAAGATCAACTAACTCCGGCGCTTTAATGGGGGAGAAATAGAGCCCGAGGCAGATCGCCACTTCTTTGGTCTTGATCACCTTTATATCGCTAGTATCTCGCGCTATGGCACGCTGTGACTGGACTTTTTTCCTACTACTAGTTAGCNCGATCAGCCTCTCCCAAAGACCAGATTTAAGCGCACTCTTCGGAATTGTATCGAGCACAGCCTGGGCACGATTGCGAAGCACTCCACGATCTTCAGGAAGCTCAAGATTTAAACCCCGCACCTGAACATTGAAAAAGAACTCAGATAATGGCATCGCACGCTTCACTCTGGCCTCAAATTTCTCTCGGCCTTCCTCTCGGACCAACGTATCCGGATCTTCTCCTTGAGGTAAAATAAGGAAACTAAACTGCATTCCGTTTTGATACATAGGAAGAAGATTATCCATCGCCTTTTCAGCCGCCCTCAATCCTGCTGCGTCTCCGTCAAAACAGAACACTAGGTTTTGACAGCGTTTGAGTAGCTGCCCAAGATTTTCCTCATTCGTGGCTGTCCCAAGCGTAGCGACAGCATAATCAATCCCATGTTGCGCCAAAGAAACCACATCCATATAGCCTTCAACAACCAT
>NZ_LWFT01000029.1:0-953 GCF_001635105.1 Oleiphilus sp. HI0079 | reverse complement strand
CTGAAGTACAGGTTGCTTTGTTGACGCACAATATCAACAAGCTTCAAGGTCACTTCAAGTCAAACAAACAGGATCACCACTCACGTCGCGGTCTTATCCGTATGGTTAACCAGCGTCGTAAGTTGCTAGACTATTTGAAAGGAAAAGATGCAGATCGTTACCTTTCTTTGATTGGTCGTCTAGGTCTACGTCGATAATCGCTATTATCGTTACGTTGAGATCGATAGGGTCTATGGTTTTAAGCCAAACCCAAAGGTAGTTGTAGTACCGGAGCGCTCTGTGAGCGCTCCGGTATTTTCGTTTTAAAGGCATCGCGATCTTGCGTTGCAGATAAGATAAAGTATTTTTAGTAGTGCCCCGCATGGGTGGGGCTTATCAAGTAGGGAGTTTTGCAGCGTTGCAGTAAAGTTTTATCGCTGAGTGCTTTTCGTCGAGTTGGGAACAAGTAGACCTAAATCCGTTAAAAGAGCATTCAAGCATAAAGCTTTAGTTGTAGTGATGTGTGAAGCGACCTTTTAGTCAGTAAATAACGTAAAGGAGCCGATGTGAATCCGGTAACTAAACAATTTCAATATGGAAACTCAACCGTCACGCTAGAAACAGGGCGCATTGCACGACAAGCTGCAGGCGCTGTGATGGTTACAATCGATGATACGTGTGTATTAGTCGCAGTGACTGCGTCGAAGCAAGCAAAGCCTGGTCAGGACTTTTTCCCTCTTTCTGTTCACTACCAAGAGCGCCAATACTCGGTTGGTAAAATCCCTGGTGGTTACATCAAACGTGAGAATCGTCCANGCGAAAAAGAAACGCTTACTTCGCGCTTGATTGACCGTCCAATTCGACCGCTATTCCCAAATGGTTTTGTAAACGAAGTTCAGGTTGTTTGTCAGGTTATGTCTGCAAACAAAACGCAAGATCCAGATATCGCGGCAATGATCGGTACTTCTGCGGCA
>NZ_LWFT01000028.1:0-1022 GCF_001635105.1 Oleiphilus sp. HI0079 | reverse complement strand
TTCAGAAACATTCGTCTGCTCTTCTGCAGCGGTTGCTACTTGCATATTTAAGCCATTGATTTGTGAAATACTAGAGCTAATCACATCCAGCTTTTCACTCGCCTGATTAAACATGTCAGCACTATTTGCTGTCACCTCAGAGCTTGCGTTCATAACCTCAGCTGTATTTTTTGCACCGCTTTGCACACTTTCAATAATGTCTTCAATTTCGGTCGTCGACTGCTGGGTTTTCTGAGCGAGAGAACGAACCTCATCGGCAACCACGGCAAAGCCTCTGCCTTGCTCGCCAGCACGCGCCGCTTCAATCGCGGCGTTGAGCGCTAACAGATTCGTTTGCTCTGCAATACCGCGAATCACACTCAGAACCGTTCCCACATTGTTGGTGTCTTCTTCAAGACGCTTAACAACCTCAACGGTATCGGATATTTGCGTAGCAAGCCGATTTATCGATTCTTGCGCACTACCCATTGTCTGCACGCCATCTTTCGCGGCTTCGTCCGCTTCTTGCGCGAGATTCGCCGCAGAGGCTGCGTGGCCCGCCACTTCCTGCGCAGTTGCGCTCATCTCGGTCATCGCGGAAGCGATATGATCCGTCGACTCGTTAGCCGTAGACACTTTGTTTACCAAGGCCTCTGAAGACTCGGCTAAATGCTGCGAGACGCTTTTTAGATCCTCATCCGTCGAATTCAAGCGATGGGCTAATTCCTGCAGAAAGCTCTGTAAATGCCGAGATGCATCCGCCAGTTTGCCTAGCTCATCGTCGCGTTGGATATGGATTTCATTATTGATCTTGCCTGAGCTGATACGCGAAATCACACCAATCAGTTCCTGGCTAGGCGCCACGATAGCTTTATTGATGACCCAGATAGATGCCAAGGCAAACAACACAATCACCACGCCCAAAACAGTGTTAAACACCGTCAAACCAGAATAGGCTTTCGCCGCCGCTTCTTCACTACGAAGCTTCACCATTTCAGCAATTTTGCCTGCCGCTTCCGAAAGCAACTTTGCTGGCTCTCGGT
>NZ_LWFT01000027.1:0-1087 GCF_001635105.1 Oleiphilus sp. HI0079 | reverse complement strand
CGTGCGACCTCCAGAAATGTTCTGTTTCGTTGGAGGCTTTTTAAACTATTACACCGGTTATGGCTTTCAGTCTAGCATTCCTGACCCTTCAGGCTTGACGCCACAAGTGGTTGCTAGCCAATTACGCGATGGTGCCTTTGCTTACTCCCCCGGAACACTTAGCCGTGCAGGTGTGGTGATTTTAAGTTTTGATGTGGTTGATGCGAGTGGTGCCGTGCAATCGATCGCGCAGGAAATACAGGTGAGAAATGTTCCTTAGGCTAAAAAGGCAAACAGTGCCTGCTCTGCGCTCGATGCAGCGCGGGATCGGTTTGCCAGCGACGGTATTTATTATTTCTATACTTGCACTGATTGTGGTGGCTCTTGGCGAATTGAATCAAACAGCGAGTTTGAGTTTTAGTCAGAGTTTCCAGTCGCAGCGGGCATTTTATGCTGCAGAGAGCGGAGCTCAGGTAGGGCTTAATAGAATTTTTGTTGGTAGCACAAGCTGCAATAACGCGTTGGCCGATATTGACTTCGACTCGTCAGGCTCGAATCTAGGGCTTGATGGCTGCACAGCAGATTTGTCCTGCAACCTGGTTGTAGTGGCCGGCATCAATTACTACACCTTAAGTAGCACTGCGATTTGTGGTAGTGGATTTGAACAGGCCGAACGCACGATTCAGGTCAGGGCGAGGAGTAATTGATGGCCTATTTTCTGAAGCGGAGCCTTATCTTATGGCTTTTATTTATACTCTCTAGCCCGGTACATGCCATTGTCGAGCAAGTACGAATCAGTAATAACAATGATGATGCAGAAGAGCGCCTGTCTAACGGCAACATGAATCGCGGCAGTAGTGATTTAGAAATGGCCTATGACGGTGGTAATGCGCAGTTAGTAGGGTTGCGCTTTCGCAGTGTTAATGTGCCTCAGGGAGCGACCATCAATTCGGCCTATATCGAGTTTGAGGTGGATGAAACCGACAGTGGTGCCACAAATCTAGAGATCTATGGGCAAGCTGCCGATAACGCCGGTGGCATCGGTAATAACCGCTCAAATTTGAGCAATCGAACACCGACTTCTGCTGTTGTGCCCTGGAGTCCTGCT
>NZ_LWFT01000026.1:0-1102 GCF_001635105.1 Oleiphilus sp. HI0079 | reverse complement strand
GACCACAATGATGGCTCCTGAAAAGGCCTGAAGGGCGATGGTTAGAGCGAGTCGCATTTCCAGATCGAGATGGTTGGTAGGCTCATCTAACAAGAGCAGATTTGGCTTATGCCAAGCAATGATCGCAAGCGCTAGTCGCGCTTTTTCGCCTCCAGAGAACTTTTCGATGGTGCCTGTGGCGTCATCACCTCGAAAGTTAAAACCGCCGAGAAAGTTACGGATTTCTTGATCTGTGGCACTCGGTCGACAGCGCTGAAGATGCAACAGAGGGCTCGCGCTAGAATCTAACGCTTCAAGCTGATGCTGAGCAAAATAGCCGATATGCAAATGTTCTCCGCAACTTCTATCACCCTCCAGTAAGTTTTGATCACCGACCAGAGATTTAATTAGCGTAGATTTACCTGCGCCGTTGGGGCCAAGCAAACCAATTCTTTGGCCCGGTAAAATGGTGCAGGAAAAGTCTTCGATAATTGGACAAGAAGCATCGTAGCCAAGATTTGCTTGGGACAGGCTAAGCAGCGGGCTCGATTGTTTATTCGACTCAGGAAACTCGAACTTGAAAGGTGAATCCACATGCGCCGGCGCAATCAATTCCATTCTTTCCAGTTCTTTTAAACGACTTTGTGCCTGTTTCGCTTTGGTTGCTTTCGCTCTAAACCGGTTAACAAAGGACTGAATCTCAGAAATTCGCTGTTGCTGCTTTTGGAACTGAGCTTGCTGGAGTGCAAGCTTTTCAGCACGCTGACGCTCAAAATCAGAGTAGCTACCTGTGTATTGATGCAACTTACGATGCTCAAAATGCAAAATACTCGTTGCTACGGCATCAATAAAATCTCGGTCATGCGAAATAAAGAGCAAGGTACCTCGATATTGTTTCAACCATGCCTCAAGCCAGAGCATTGCATCCAAATCAAGGTGGTTGGTTGGCTCATCAAGCAACAGCAAGTCTGAAGGACACATCAGTGCTTGTGCCAAATTCAAACGTATACGCCAACCGCCGGAAAAACTGGCCACACTTTGGTCGAGCTCGTGCTCGGAGAATCCCAAGCCATGAAGGAGTTTTTTTGCTTCCACAGGAATATTGTAAGCATGGATCGTTTCA
>NZ_LWFT01000025.1:0-26996 GCF_001635105.1 Oleiphilus sp. HI0079 | reverse complement strand
TATCAAGCGTAAACGCTTGTTTGCAGCGCACCCCCTTGAACAGAATGTGATCGATCATGTAGCGCCTGTTTTCAGTGATGTCATATCGCTCGCAAGCCGTCAGAACGTTACTACTCTGCGTTTCTTTTTCTAACGTCTTTAGCACCGGAGACGAACGATAGTCGTTAAAATCCCCAAGCAAGACTACGGCATCGACATTCTCAAAACTGTTATGTGCCTTTACGATTGCATGCGCCTGCATCATGCGTTTGGCAGATTTCTTCGGCGAGTCATTGCGCTTTGATAACAAATGCGCAGTCACGAAACCGACCTTTCGCGCGTCAATTTCAAGAATAATGCCCAACACTTTTGACAGTCTTTTCGGCTTATAGCCTTCAACCATGCCCGACGGGAACCCAAAGTCTGTAATCAAAACAGGCTTGCCAAGCTTTGAGAGAATCGCGACATCTTGTCCTGTCGCCGTATCGCGACCTTGACGAAAGCTGGCCACCCACTCACTACCAAGTTGCGCAGCAAATTCCTCGGCAACCTGTTCATTCTCAATTTCCGAAAGTGCAAGCACATCTACGTCATACTGGTGAAGCAAACCCGCATAAAACCGTAACTCTTGAGTATATGCGCTTTCACTAGGGTCGCCTTTATTAAAACGAGCTCCATCCACTCGTCCATCGTGCGGCGTCCATAGCCATTCAGCGTTTAAGGTTGCGACCCGAAAGCTGAACTCCTCTCCATTTGCCAAACTGGGGAGTAGCGCAAAACACACGAAAAACGCCAATATGACATGGATCTCGGAGGGCAGGATTCTAGGAGAACAGATGTTTACTTTCTTCTGCGAAACCATGCCCTACCTCTTGATAGTAATTGAACGCGACGTCTGCACCATGGTTTAGCAACGTTTCACGCTCATCATCGTGTTGCGCAATCGCAGCAATTCGACCACTAAAACCAGCCAACCTCAATTGTTTTATGATGTTGATAATCTCATCTACATTAGGCGTAGCGAGCATCACTAGGCGAACGGTAGAGAGGTCTTGCGCTTCCCAGAACTCGTAGTCGTCAGCATCACCGTGCACGACATTGTTAATGCCGACGTCGGTCAACAGGGCAACGCGATGTTTATCAACCTCAACGCCCCATACATGTTCAATTCCCTGGCGTTCAAGCGATTCACAGACACCACGCCCTACCCGTCCCATGCCAATTACCAGCACATTTGCTCCTGGCACCTTTTGAATGGTGGAAGAATCGGTCGCCTTCTGCCTTTGAAAGCGCAGTAAGAACGGCGATAGTCGCGCGTAAAACACGTGAGCGTTTTTATAGAGAAGCGAGGTAATGACAAACGATTGCGCTGCCGTAATGGCGAGTACGACAAGCCAGACTTGATCCAGCAAGCCTTCTTTAACACTAAGCGCGACCACGATCAGACCAAACTCACTGAAGTTCGCTAAAAGCAATGCAGACAAAAATGCGGTTCTCGCTCTAAACGCCAAAAGACTTAAGACACAATAAAATAAGAGGAACTTGAGAGGCAGCAAAAGTAACAAAAGAGATGCCAAGAACAACATGTACGAGTCTGGTAACGCACTCAAACCTATACTCAAAAAGAACGCGATTAGGAACAGGTCTTTAAAGCTGATTAACGATTTATAGAGTTCGCTCGCCTTTGGGCTCGTCGCAACAACCATGCCCACTATTAAGGCGCCAAAATCCCCTTTCACACTCACTAGCTCAAACAAAGCATACGCGCCTAGAGCGAGCATTAGCCCGGCTAGTGGCAATAGCTCGCCGTGCCCGGTAGCAGCAAGAATTTTATCGAGCAGTGGACGAATAAGAGGTAACAAAAGAAGCAAGACTGCCCAAGGGCTAGGTAAAACTCCCGTTGCAATAACCAAAAACCCAACGGCAACTAAATCTTGAATAATGAGTATGCCTACAGATATCGTAGCTTGGCGACTCCGAATTTCGCCGGCTTCCTCAAGCACCTTGATAACACAGACCGTACTACTAAAACTCAATGCAAAGATGAGTATGGCCGTTTCGAGCATGGTCAAATCAAAGAGTAAGAGGCCAAGTGCCCCCATTGCCCCATTGATTAACAAACAAGCGATCATCCAAAGGCCCATGTGGCTCAGCGCTGACCCCCATACTTGGCGCGCGATAAGGTCTTTTATGTTTATCTTTAAACCGATGGTGAACAGCATGAGGGTAATGCCAAGATCCGCTATAAGCTGAACATCGGCCGTTAAATTGAAGCCAGCTAAATGCAGGGCGAAACCGGCAAATAAATAACCGACCAAAGGGGGGAAGCTGAACTGTTTTGCTAAGAGACCAGCAAAATACGCACCCAATATAAGCGCAATCGTCATCTGATTATTTTACTTAAAGAGTTATTGTTGTTGGTTAGTATAGCGACTTGAGAACAAATGTTCGTCTAGGGCTGAACGAAAATTCGCGGACGCCTTCATGCTCTTGAGTATCCAGTAATGCCCGCTCACCATTCGGTCTATATAAAGGCTGTCGACAGGGGGCTGAAACAACTCAAGATGTTTAAAAAATAAACCCGTGTGTTTGGCGCTTTCTATATGCAGTTGTGCAGCGCCATAATCAAATGATTCGCCCATAAACGGTTTAAAAAAGATATCTCGCCAAACTTTGTAGTAATCGGCGCCGGGGCTTGGCTTGTTTGCGACACGAGCACCAAGTCGAATCAGCGCTTCGTCAACCAATGCGTAGGCTTCGTCAATACTAAACACGACCGCATCTCGATAAGCTTGAACAATCTCCGGCTTGAGGCTTTTCACACACCCAAAGTCATAGACCACAACCGTGCCATCTTTTCGGAACGCGAAATTGCCAGGATGCGGGTCGCCATGAATACAACCAAAAACAAACAGCTGGTTGCCAAGCATATCGAATAGCTTGTTGGCGAGCTTTTCGCGCTCCTGGTCTGTGTACCCCAATTCATGGAGCTCATCGATTGAATCCCCTTCAACGAACTCAAGCGTTATCACGCGCGCAGTCGAAAGGCTGTCCAAAACTTCGGGAATCACTATGTGCTGATCTTCACGATGAAAATCATGAAACATTTTTAGGTTCTGCGCCTCTAGCTCATAGTCCAGCTCTTCGTTAAGGCGCTCTTGAAGCTCGCTAAACAGCCGATCTACACTTTCTTTCGGCATTTTGAGTAAGCCGCCAAGTTTCAACGTAAGCTTTAACTGTTTTAAATCAGAGTTTACCGAACGAGCAACGCCCGGATACTGAACTTTAACGATCACGTCCTTACCATCATGCGTGACGGCTCGGTGCACTTGACCAATGGATGCCGCGGCATAAGGTTTTTCGTCAAAAGATTGAAACAAGATCGGTAGCGAATCGCCAAGCTCACTCTCTACCTGCTGTTTAATAACTTTAAAATCGACCGGTGGCGCTTCTTTTTGGAGCTTCTTTAAGGCCTCAGAAAATTCAGCCGGCAAAAAATCCTGCGTTTGCGAGACAATTTGCCCCACCTTCATCACAGCGCCTTTCAACTCACCTAAGGTCTCGGTGATGTCCTCCGCCATTTTTCCATAAGCAACTGACTTACTGTCTTTACGCGTTTTCTCATCTTGAACAACGTCTTTAATTTTTTCGCCAGCGTAACGTGTCGCTACGCTTGCGGTCATACCCGCTAGTTTAAAAAAGCGTTTTGTTCTGCTCTTTGCAGGAGTTTTATTAGACGCCACGAGTCGCTACTCTGATTGGATCAAAGTCATGCTCGGAAGAGCCGCAATCTAAGCGAAGAAGTAAAGTGTCGTTATTTTTTAACGTTCCAACGCCCTTTGGAGTTCCGGTCAACACCACATCTCCCTTGCGCAGGGTGAACGTAGTCACGATCTCCGTTAACAAGGTTTCAATATCAAAAAGCATATCGGACGAGGCACCAAGCTGCACCGTATCCCCGTTAAGACTGAGAGAGAACCGAATATTCGCAAGATTCTGGTTATCAAAACGAATAAATCGGGTGAGGTAAGCGGCGCCATCGAACGCTTTAGCGCGCTCCCACGGATGGCCCTTCTCCTTTAACTGCGATTGCAGCTCCCTATCCGTAAGATCAAGCGCTAAGCCAATACCCGCAATCTCAGGTTTGACGCGCCCTGAACCGCTTAATCCAGGCTCCCCAATTAAGATAGCCAACTCAGTTTCATAGTGGATGCCGTCGCGCGGGATCTTTAGAATACTTTGATCCTGAATACTCGACTCAGGCTTTATGAACAAAATTGGAGAGCTGGGAATCGGATTATTAAGCTCGCGAGCGTGTTCTGCATAATTTCGCCCGACGCATACTACCTTAGAGCAAGGAGCATCGAATTTTGTTTCATCCAACCAAACTACTGAGTACAACATCCATTCCTTTTTCATTTAATGACAGCAAAGTGGCAACTAAAACCAAAACTACATGAGGTTTGATTTACAACACACCGACGCCTCAATCGAATATCTTGCCGGGGTTCATCACGCCTTTAGGATCAAAAACCTGCTTTATGCCCTTCATTAGGGCTATCTCTGCGTCACGACGCGTATAACGCAAATAATCTTTCTTAACAAGGCCTACGCCGTGCTCTGCCGAAACACTGCCGTTATACTTCTCTACGATATCAAACACCCACTTGTTCACTTTTACGCACTTTGCAAAGAACTCATCCCTTGCGAGGTCAACAGGCTTAAGGATGTTTAGGTGAAGATTTCCATCTCCGATGTGACCAAACCAAATGATTTCGAAATCTGGGTAGTGCTTGGTCACCACATCGTTAATTTCTGTCAGAAACTGGGGAACCTTTGATACAACGACGCTAATATCGTTTTTGTATGGCGTTCTAGGGGCAATGGACTCCGAAATACCTTCGCGTAGACGCCATAAATTGTTTGCTTGCGTTTCGCTTTGACTAATGACGCCATCAACTACCCATTCGTTTTCAACACAATGTTCGAACAACTCCATTGCGGAGTCCATAACCTGCTCGGTGGTGCATTCGAACTCGAGTAACGCATAATATGGCGCCGAACTTTCAAAAGGAGCTGGCACATCAGCATGTGCTCGAACGTGCCCCATTGCTTCGTGAGAGAAAAACTCATACGCAGTCAGGTCGAGTTTGCTTTGGAAGGCCTTCAGCACATCCATCGTATTTGTTATATCGTTCAGGCCAAGAACAAGCACGGTAAGATTGTCTGGTTGGCGGGTCAATCGCATCGTTGCCTCGGTAATCAGGCCAAGGGTACCTTCAGCACCAATAAACAAGTGCCGCAGGTCATACCCCGTGTTGTTCTTAAGCAAGTCGGAATTCAGATTTAGAATCTCGCCTGCCCCGGTAACAACGGTCAATCCCAATACCCAATCACGAGACATGCCATATTTGATCACTTTGATCCCGCCGGCATTGGTCGCAAGGTTGCCGCCAATCTGACTCGAACCAGCAGAGGCAAAGTCCACCGGGTAATACAATCCCTGCTCCTCTGCAAAATCCTGAAGCTGCTGCGTAATCACACCCGCTTGTACCTTGACGCTTCGATCGCTCGCACTAAAGTCAACGATCTGGTTCATGTAATCAAAACTAATCACCACTTCGCCGTTCGAGGCAACCGCTCCACCGCTTAAACCAGTCCGGCCACCAGATGGTACAATCGAAAATTCTAACTCGTTCGCAAGTTTCACAATGGCTTGAACCTGTTCAGTACTTCTCGGGAAAGCGATCGCTAACGGCGCCACCTCATACATCTTTGTCCAGTCTTTGCCGTGACTTTCAAGCGAATCAGAGTCAGTTCTTAACTTACCCTCATCCAGAACAGCCTCGAGTGCCAGTAAAACGTCATCGCGAGTTGCCATGTAAACCTCTATCTACCGCGTTAAAAATATTCGCCAGATTGTACACATCTCTAGCAGTAATGCACCTCGCGAAGGCTTCGCTTAAATATGCGCTATGAATATTAATTATTTACCGAGAAACAGTGCCATTCGCAGAGCAGAATAGCTACCGCCACACGGAGTTATGATAGAATATGCGCCCTCTCATTATTGTCGCTTCGCGTGATCAACAAAAAATCAACGCGAGCACTGCAACATAAGGGTATCAGGAGCTCATGGCAACTACGTCTTTAGACAAAGCAAAAATACGTTTTCTACTGTTGGAGGGTGTTCACCAATCCGCCGTCGAAACACTAAACAAAGCTGGCTACACCAACATTGAGTATTTAAAAACTTCTCTTTCGCAGGAAGATCTTATTGAGAAGATCAAAGACGCGCACTTCGTTGGCATTCGTTCACGCACCCAGCTTACAGAAGAAGTTTTCGCAGCAGCAGAGAAGCTCATTGGCGTAGGTTGTTTTTGTATTGGGACGAACCAAGTTGATCTTGAGGCGGCGACACGCCACGGCGTAGCCGTATTTAACGCACCCTATTCAAATACGCGAAGCGTGGCTGAGCTCGTTTTAGCAGAAGCCATCTTATTGCTCCGCGGCGTTCCTGACAAAAATGCGAAAGCGCATCGTGGTGTTTGGTTGAAATCAGCCGCAAACAGCTACGAAATTCGTGGTAAAAAGCTGGGCATCGTTGGCTACGGTAGTATCGGCAGCCAGCTGAGCGTCCTTGCTGAGTCTCTTGGCATGAAAGTGTATTTCTATGACGTCATTACCAAACTCCCTCTTGGCAACGCCCGTCAGGTCGATAGCCTGAAAGATCTGTTCGAGATGTCCGATATCGTTAGTCTGCACGTCCCAGAGACGCAAGCGACACAGAACATGATTGGCGAGGCAGAACTTGCTCAAATGAAGCAAGACGCAATCTTAATCAATGCCGCCCGAGGCACCGTGATTGATATCGAGGCACTTTGCACTTCTTTAAAAAATAAGAAGTTGCTTGGCGCAGCCATCGATGTATTCCCTGTTGAACCAAAGTCCAATGATGAAGAATTTCTATCGCCTCTTCGCGAGTTCGATAACGTTATCCTCACTCCACACGTCGGAGGGAGTACAATGGAAGCACAAGCCAATATCGGCTTGGAAGTTGGCGAAAAATTGGCAACCTACAGCGACACGGGTACCTCAGTCACCTCTGTAAACTTCCCAGAAGTTGCGTTGCCTGCACACCCCGGCTACCACAGACTGCTTCATATTCACGAAAACGTGCCTGGCGTGATGTCTGAAATCAACCAGGTATTTAGTGAAAACAACATCAACATCTGCGGTCAATTCCTACAAACCAATGAAAAGGTTGGCTACGTAGTTGTCGATGTAGACAAAGAATACAGCGAGCTAGCGCTAGAAAAGCTTCGCAACGTTCGTGGCACAGTGCGAGTGCGCGTGCTTTTTTAGTACTCGGGGCACCTGCATTGCAACGTCCATAAAAAGGCCCTTAAAAGGGCCTTAAAAGGGCCTTTTCTAAATCGGACAAGGAAGTTATTCGGGAATCACTTCAATTTGGTCCTTGTACTGAGCGCTAAACCCAAAAACTGCGTTTGCAAATAACCCACCAAGTACTTCCGTGAAGGCGTCAAATTTCAACCCTCTCTGAACCGCCCCAACAAAATATGTTAAACAAAATTCTAAAATTTCTGGGGCCTGCTTAGCATCAACGATACGATAAGCCTTGCATATCTCCGTGAACATAACAGACAGCTGGTACTTTAAAAATTGAAATTTCACGTCCAGAGTTGGTAGTTGCTGTGACGCGATAAGTAAGATATTGAGCTCTTGAGTGACCGCAAGCTGTAAGTCATAAGTTTGCGCAGCAACATGCGGCGATTTTCTAATATTAATGCCGATACGCTGAGGGCACGGACCTTCAACAATACTCTTATTCATGGACTTTGGCAGAGGCTTCAAGGTATCCATATCCTTTAAGATACAATCACCATGAACAATCCCTTGATCATCAAAAACCAAGATAGCGCCTGCATTTTCAATCGTAGGCTGCCCATGCGAGTAACCTAAACCAGAATGAAGTTCCCATAATGCTGCATACTTTCGCGAAAGATACTCAATAAAAACAGGTTTGAAGTTAGCTGTAGAATCAAGGTAAAGCCGAAGATTCCTACGATAGTCTGGCTGAAGTGGCGTTGTATAGATACTAAACCCCCATTCACCCTTATCGAGATTTGTAATCCGTCCTGCGCATACATATCTAGGAGTCCGAATTCCAGACCGAGCAACGTCCTTTGTCTTCTCTATCTTACTAATAAGGCTATAAGGCCCCTTAGTCGCATAACTCACACCAAGAGGCGTTGCGTTATCTTCATCTTCCACACCTTCGTCCGAAACATAGATTACCCCGCCCGGGTTACGCCCGTGCTTTCTCTGATATTCACCATATTCTCTATCAAGTAAGGGGTCATTAAGCGTCAACACCTTTCGCTTGGAGTCAAACCGCACCAAACCAATACCGCCGATAACATACA
Organism: Oleiphilus sp. HI0079; assembly: GCF_001635105.1. Lineage (NCBI taxonomy): Bacteria > Pseudomonadati > Pseudomonadota > Gammaproteobacteria > Oceanospirillales > Oleiphilaceae > Oleiphilus > Oleiphilus sp. HI0079. The sequence continues at coordinate 18,570 of NZ_LWFT01000025.1, read as the reverse complement.
TTGAGTTGCTCTTCGGGTGCACAAGCGTAATGTTGCGAGAGATCTCACTAACACCTGGGCTCTCAACCAGTACCAATTCATGCTTACACAGCAAAGCAGAATCTCCGCTTTTTACGAACTCCAACAGGCATGATTCAATCGCTTTTTCAGCTGCCGTGCTCGAATGACACTCGGCAGTTCTCGCTTCTTTTCCTATTGGGAGTAATTCTATCTCGTATGGCGCTCGACAATTTTCCAACGGAAAATTATCAAAACAAACACTTTGATTTTCATTACTGATTTGCATTTCAATTCGATAATCTGACATCAACTAGCTCAATTCCTTTTTAACCAGAGGGAAGCCTAAGGCGCGTCAAACAAAATGACAATTACGCGTTGCTAGCAACGAGAACCAATTCCCCTCAAACACAACCAAGCAACCGCTTGCTTCACTGCATTGTCTGCGGTAAGTTACTTCCAAAGCATAAGCACAACCACCTTCGGAAATTTAAATGGCTAACCTTCATGCACACTATTTTGGCGAAACTCAAAATTTGGTACGTAATACCGTTAGGCGGTTTGTTGACCAACACATCATTGAACATATTAATGATTGGGAGGAAGCGAATGAGTTTCCAAGAGAGCTCTACAGCACTGCCGGTGAGGCTGGAATTCTAGGAATTGGCCACACAGAGGAATGGGGCGGTAGCGGTGGCGATATTTTTTGTAAGGTAGCGGCATCCGAAGAGCTCATGCGCTCAACTTCGGGCGGTCTTGTGGCAAGCCTAGGATCGATTGATATCGGACTCCCCCCAATAGCTAAATGGGGATCCAAAACGCTGAAAGAGAAAGTGATACCCAAAGTAATTAGTGGCGAGAAAATCATTGCACTTGCCATCACTGAGCCTTCAGGCGGCTCTGATGTCGCGAACATCAAGACTCGCGCCGTGAAAGATGGCGACCATTACATTGTTAATGGTTCAAAAACATTTATAACCAGCGGTCATAGAGCGGATTACTATACCGTCGCCGTGCGCACAGGCGGCGATGGCTACGGCGGTATCAGCTTACTATTGATAGAGCGCGACACCCCCGGATTCAGCCGGGGCAAAAACCTTAAAAAAACTGGCTGGTGGGCCAGCGATACGGCTGAGCTATTCTTCGATGATGTTCGCGTACCAGCGGAAAACCTCATCGGACCAGAAAACTCTGGTTTTATCGCGATAATGTCCAACTTCGAGATGGAGCGTCTTAGCCTCTGCGTTATGGCAAACATGACCGCAGAACTAGCTCTAGAAGAGTCACTAAAGTACGTTAAAGAGAGAAGTGCATTTGGTAGACCGATTGGTAAGTTCCAAGTCACCAAGCACAAGCTCGCCGAGATGGCGACAGCGCTTGAAGCAAGCAAAACCTTTACATACTCGCTAGCCGCGGCAATGCAAGAGGGTAAATCAGTAATAAAAGAAATCTCAATGGCAAAGAATTTCGCGACGCAAACCAGCGACAAAATCACCTATGACGCAGTGCAAATATTTGGCGGCATGGGCTATATGCGCGAATCAAAGGTCGAAAGACTCGCTCGCGACAACCGAATTCTTTCAATTGGAGGCGGCACCTATGAAATCATGAACGAAGTGATCGCCAAGCAACTCGGCCTCTAAGCTGCTTGTATACTGAGCGTAGTTTATGACCTTAGGGTTAGCGCTCGGTCTAAGGCCGCAAATACCTTTTGACGATAAGATTCTGACTCTCCTACCAGATGATGTCCTGCGCCATCAATGGTCACTGCACTTCCAAGCGGAAACAACTTTCTGTACTGCGCCAAGTTATAGCGCCAGTCCACCGTTGTATCTTCCGTACCTTGAATAATCGTGACATGCTCACTGTCAGGCACTACTGCCCGAGCAAGCATATCAGGAATCCATTTTCGTAACGCGCCAACCCAATCAACTGACAAACCATCGTGCTGCAGCTTATCGTGATCGCGGATAAACGTTAGAAAATCATCGTCGTGCGAATTAACCATAAACTTACGTGGCCAATATGCTCGACGACCATCGAGCAATGAGTGCATCAGCAGTGCCTTTGTCCAAGCCACAGGGCGAAGCAGAGGCGCTAACAAAACAACACGCCAATCGTGAACATGTGATTCGAGCTCTCGCCTGAGATCTCCGCTAAGAGCGTCTGCGAGAATAGCCCCCCCAGTACTCTGCCCGATCAAAAAGCTTCGCATATCTCGATGCAACTCACTATTCACCACACTCTTAATCGCTGCTTGATACTGCGAGAAACAACCAATAGCGGCCCGCGCACCACTTGACAATCCATGTCCTGGCAAGTCAAACGCAACCACGCGCACCCCATGCTGGAGCAAATGGCGAATGAGGTGATGATAAAGGCCTGAATGATCGAAATATCCATGCACAATCAATGCTTGCACTGGCTCACGATCTTCCGTAATCGAATCTTGTGCTGGCTCAAACGTCTGAACAACTAGGTCAAACTCAGAAGAAGGAACGACTCTAATCGATTGCTCCCGGGCAAGACCCTCACTAACAAACTCAAGTCCGTAAGTCTCTGCATACGACTTATACAATAAGCCTGCATGAGATTGCGGCTTATTGCTCAGTTGGAGTTTTTTTGTACTTAAAGCCAGTAGTAAACGGTCTCTATCCCAAAACATGCAAACAGGGTCTCACTCAAATTCGGTTTAACATTCTTTGTAACTGCAAACGCACAAAACACGACAAAATTAGATACAATCAGCTGCATAAGATAACCAGTCGGTTACATAACAAGCGGTCACACAAAACCGCTCAACCTGATTCGTATTACTTGATAACTATAAGCTAATTATAACTAATTAAAGAGAGTCGGCCTGATGAAAACCAACAATAAAGAATTAAGTGTGATCGATGTGGTCGTGGCAACGACCGTAAGCTGTATCTTAATCGGCTTCTTGTACCAGCATTTGTATTATTGACGCACCAAAGCTAGCCCAAAGTGCAGATTGGCTCATCTAATTAAAATCAGAGAAAACACGGAGGGCTGCAGCATCAAAACCGATACGGGACTGCTTATCTAAGAGCATAAACCTTCCATCCTCCGCAATCGGCTTTAATACGGGCTTAGTGCCACCGTAAACACCAACATCTTCTGCGTCTCCCCAAGCAGAGTTCCACTCAATATTCTGGCGGAATCGAACCGCAATGTTACGAGGGTTGCGGGCAAATAACACTAACGCATTCCCTTCTCTATCCCCCATCACTTGCACTTCGCTTATTTCGGAGAAGCTCGAATCAAGCTTTATTACTGACGGGATGACAAAAGCACTATTGGAGTCGACGGGAAATAAGCCTTGCGCGCTGACTGTATACTCTCCGCCTTGCTGTGATATCCAAGTGAAAAGCACTTGACCGTCATCAAAAACGAACACGTCACTATCAACAACAACAGCGTTTGCATTCTTGGCTATTGGACTCGGTGTTGACCAACTAGCACCGTTGAACTTGGCAGTGAAAAAGTTTCGACCAAAACCTGCTCCGGCGCTCCAGCCAACAACGCCCCGTTGCAAATAATCGAAGCCTCCACTTATGTCTTCCTGAAGAGTTCCGCTTGCTTGAATCAACCTCGCATCCGAAGAGAGCCCATTATCTCTTTGATACACAGCATGCTCCAAAGCATATTGCTCGTTTGCTGCCTTCGATGTATCCGAAGAAACGACCAAGATATCTATCCGGTCATTTCCGTAGTCAACAACCTCCACTTCAACAACGGCGAGCGAACCGCCTCCTACAACTTCGCTACCATCGATGGTCGGGGCACTATTCGACGCGACCGAAAAACTGTAAACGTAAAGTTGTTCATCGTACAAATAAGAAACAAAGCCGGAGCTCGCGCCTGTCATGTGTATTCCAAGCGATGTAATAGAGTTGGCCGCTGAATGAGAAACAAAATTTATACGCGGGTAAATCTGATCCCCACTTGCGCAGCGCAAATAAACACCCTGCAGTGACGCAGTTTCTTTGTAAGACCAAGTAGCACAATACTCATTACCAAAGATACTGGTCGAAAAATCAAGTACGTCGTTTGAGACATTGCTACCTCCGTCAACTCCATCAACATAATCTAAGCGCACAGCTTGACCGACAAGAGATTGGCTGTCTTGATTAAACTCTTTGATATATAAAAGTGAAAGCGCGTCAATAGCCTGACTTTGTTGTAACCAAGCAACGTATCCCTGATCATCCGCAGACACAAAATCTACTTTGGATACATTGAAGCCATTTGAAAGAAAGTCGTTATTAACATCGACAAAAGAGCGCCATTCTCCATCAGCGGTGCCAAACTCAATAGAGTTTGGAGATGCAAAATTACCTGTAGTAACGGAGCCATCAATAGGTGAAATGCTCTCTATTGGCGATAAATCTCGTATCCCGGCACCAAACTCTAACGAATAGAGAGACCATAGCGCTAGGCGACCTTGGGGCTCGACGAATACCGTGGTCGCAGGGACTTCATCAATCACGGTACGTGTCTCAGTGTTCTTAACGCCATCCTCGTCGATTGTTTCGCGTACTACTTCTGTGCGCGAGCGCGTAAAAATGACTTGTGACTCTGTTAGATTGATCGCTCTCTTATCGACATCGAAGCGATTAAAATCTTTCGACCCCAATAACGAAGTTTCAAAAATATTCCGAGACTTTAACGAGTTAAGCGTAACGTTTTCACTGAGCGTAGAAGAATCAAGCAATTCGTCATAGTCGAATCTAAATTGGGAATTTGTGGGAACCAACGTAGCCGCAACTTCAGGTGGCTCTACGCTACGTACGCGAGGCGCAACATTATCCACTTCGTCGTCAGGAAGCACAGTACCATTATTTGATGAAGAGCAACCTGAAAGAGCAACAGAAGAGACAAACAGACTTATAGCAATGTTTTTAAACAATGAGACCAATCCAAAAGAGCAATTATGTTGAAGCGTGTCTTATAGAAATATCGTAACCCGAAGAGCAACAAATTAAAGGAACGAAGTTCCAGTTCGAAAAGAAAACTTAAGCGCCGAACTAAAACCTGATAACCATATCAAAAAAAACCGCTCAAACGAGCGGCTTTAAAACGGAACTAAACCAACAAACCAGTAATCAGTGTCCTGATATCGTCCAGTTCGTGTACGTTTCCATGTCGGTCCAATACAGCTCGCCAATTGACACACCAGTGTCCCCAAACGATAACGCGCCAATTTCACGGTCACCTTTGAAGATGGTATTCATTGCAACGCCGTCAAGACCAATATCATTGGCCATAGCTACTGGATTAGCATAAGCCGACCCACCGGCAGCAGCGGCTAAACCTGCGGCATCAAAGCCCGCCGTATTTCTTACAGCAAAGATCTGACGCTTGGACTGCGCGAAACCGAAGGCAAAGTTACCATCCAAGTCCGTCACATCGCCACGCACGTTGTTAATCTTCATGTTATCGACCTTAACACCAGAAAGACCATCCCAGTTATCGATGTAAACATCAAGATCCGTCACATTAAAATACGTATTCCAGTTAATCTTCGAATCTGCCGCGCCAATTGTTGGCGTTGCTGTACCTGTTCCGAAACCATTACCATTGTTTTCGATATGGATGTCCACCGGCCCAAGATAACCATTGATGGATAGATCGGAGATCAACACTGTTGTTCCAGTATCACCATCGGGATCAACCCCATTCGAAGTGTGACCCGTAAAGCTATCACCAATCGAATCACCCGCAGCAAACGTTGAAGCAGCTAGACCAACAGCATCAATGCTAAAGTTGAAATCTTTCCCTTTCGTCCAGCCATTACCGAACAGATCATCAAAACCAACATCGCCAAGTGCTGAAGCAGCACCGGCATTTAGCGTCGAATCTGTAGACATCAACACGTCTAAGCCGCCAAGCTTCTCCCACGCATCTTTATAGCTAACGTGGATCAGTAAGTCGCCATCACCATAGGTCTTTTTACTATCAATCGACATAGGACCTGTTGTGGTCGCGTTTGACTGAATTAGACCCGAAGATACCGCATCGGCAACCGTGATCTGACCTGACTGCGCGTCCAAAAACTTAGTTTCATCCGTGTTACCCGCAGCAGACGCTGCAAGCGCTTGAATTTCCGCTACTTTTCTGACGCCTGAAAAACCGGTTTCAAGATAATTGTCTGCGATACCGTTTGCCGGATCGATCAGGCCAGAACCCGCAATATCGAGTTTCACGCGAACATTATCGAAATAACCACCAGGATCAACGTTTTCATTTGCACCAAAACTAATGCCATTCAAAAATATACTACCAGCGTCTTTATACATAAATTCGCCGATCGTGTATTTTGTTTCTAGATCAATCGTCAAACCGGCTTGGCCAGTTAACGCGCTCATTGCTGAGTCGTCTAGAGACTTTAGTTCGGCATGAGCACTTAGGCTTACCCCTGCGATCGCAAGAGACAAGGCCGTTTTTTTTATCGTTTTCATACCCTTCTCCTAACTCCCTACTTGTCTATAAAGAGCCGCTCAAAGAGCGGCTCTTTCCCTGAGACAACCTTCGTTACACCAAATTACTAGTGTGCAGAAATAGTCCAGTTAGTGTAGCTCTCGATGTCAGTCCAATACAACTCACCGATTGAAGTACCAGTGTCACCGAATGACAATGCACCGATCTCCATATCACCTTTAAAGGTAGTGTTGATCGCTACGCCGTCTAGCCCAAGGTCGTTAGCCATTGCTACTGGGTTAGCGTAAGCCGCTCCTCCAGCTGCTGCAGCAAGACCCGCCGCATCAAACCCAGCCGTGTTGCGCACTGCAAAGATCTGACGGTTGGACTGTGCAAAACCGAACGCGAAGTTCCCGTTAAGATCCGTTACGTCGCCTCGAACATTGTTAATTTTCAAATCAGTGATTTGAACACCAGCAATATCCAGGTAAACATCAAGATCGGTCACGTTAACGTAAGTGTTCCAGTTGATCTTCGAATCTGCCGCGCCAATTGTAGGCGTTGCAGTACCAGTACCGAAACCATTACCTTTGTTTTCGATATGGATATCAACAGGCCCAAGATAACCATTGATAGAAAGATCAGAGATCAATACTGTAGTGCCAGCGTCGCCATCAGGATCGATACCGTTTGCAGTGTGCCCAGTAAAGTTATCACCAATTGAATCTCCCGCAGCAAACGTTGAATCAGCAAGGCCGATTGCATCAATGCTGAAGTTGAAATCCTTTCCTTTCGTCCAGCCATTACCGAACAAATCATCAAAAGTAACGTCGCCAAGCGCTGATGCTGCACCAGCGTTCAAGGTCGAATCAGTGGACATCAACACGTCTAAGCCACCAAGCTTCTCCCACGCATCTTTGTAACTAACGTGGATCAGCAAATCACCATCACCATAGGTCTTTTTGCCTTCAATAGACATAGGCCCAGTAGTAGTCGCATTCGCCTGAATAAGACCTGCCGATATCGCATCCGTTACCGTGATTTGTCCCGACTGAGCCACCAAGAACTTGGCCTCATCTGTGTTTCCTGCAGCGGCCGCCGCAAGCGCCTGAATCTCAGCCACTTTCCTTACGCCGGAAAAGCCGGTTTCAAGGTAGTTATCTGCTACACCGTTTGCTGGGTCGATCAAGCCAGAACCCGCAATATCGAGTTTCACGCGAACATTATCAAAGTACCCACCTGGGTCGACGTTTTCATTTGCACCAAAACTAATGCCACTCAAAAATACACTACCGGCGTCTTTGTACATAAATTCGCCAATCGTGTACTTCGTTTCTAGATCGATCGTCAAACCGGCTTGACCGGTCAACTCACTCATCGCTGAGTCGTCTAGAGACTTTAATTCGGCATGAGCACCGACGCTTGCTCCTGCAATTGCAAGAGACAAGGCCGTTCTTTTTATCATTTTCATACCTTACTCCTAGTTTCTAACTTTTTTCAAAAAAAAAGCCGCTCTTGAGAGCGGCTTTTCCTCTGAGACTTAACTCATTACACCAAGTAATTAGTGTGCAGAGATAGTCCAGTTAGTGTAGCTCTCGATGTCAGTCCAGTACAACTCACCGATTGAAGTACCAGTGTCACCGAATGACAATGCACCGATCTCCATGTCACCTTTAAAGGTAGTGTTGATCGCTACGCCGTCTAGACCAAGGTCGTTAGCCATTGCTACTGGGTTAGCGTAAGCCGCTCCACCAGCTGCAGCCGCTAGGCCTGCCGCATCAAAACCAGCAGTGTTACGTACTGCGAAGATTTGACGGTTAGACTGTGCGAAACCGAAAGAGAAGTTACCATCTAGATCAGTAACGTCACCACGTACGTTGTTGATTTTCAAATCAGTGATCTGAACACCAGCGATGTCTAGGTAAACATCAAGGTCAGTTACGTTAACGTAAGTGTTCCAGTTGATCTTAGAGTCTGCAGCGCCAATTGTTGGAGTAGCAGTACCAGAACCGAAACCGTTACCGTTGTTTTCGATATGAATATCGACTGGGCCAAGGTAACCGTTGATAGAAAGATCAGAGATCAATACTGTAGTGCCAGCGTCGCCATCTGGGTCGATACCGTTTGCAGTGTGACCAGTGAAGCTGTCGCCGATTGAATCGCCAGCAGCGAACGTTGAATCAGCAAGACCGATAGCGTCGATGCTGAAGTTAAAGTCGACAGACTTAAGACCAGAAGCAAGAACGCCTGCGTAAGTAAGATCACCTAGTGCAGAAGCAGAACCAGCGTTTGGACCAGCAGAATCAGTAGACATAAGAACAGCTAGACCGCCTGGAGCAGCTTTCTGCCATGCATCTTTAAACGATACGTGGATAAGTAGGTCACCGTCACCGTAACCTTGCTTACCAGCGATAGTTTGAACAGCAGCGTTAGCGTCTGTAACACCTTGAGTGTTGTCAACTATGCCTGCAGCTTGAAGATCAGCAAGATCAGCAGAACCAGCGTTTGCTTGGCCGAACTTAGCAGCGTCAGCGTTGCCAGCAGCAGCAGCAGCAATAGCTTGAATACCAGCTAGATCACGAACACGTGAGAAACCAGTGTCAAGAGAGTTATCAGCAACACCGTTAGCTGGATCGATCGCGCCAGCACCAGCGATGTCTAGCTTGATGCGGATGTTATCAACGTAGCCAGCAGCTGCAGCAGCAGAAGCAGGAGTTTCGTTTGTGTTAGCACCCAAGCTGATGCCGCTCAAGAATACAGAACCAGCGTCTTTATACATGAACTCGCCGATGGTGTATTTTGTTTCTAGGTCGATAGTCAAACCAGCTTGACCAGTCAACTCACCCATTGCTGAGTCGTCTAGAGCTTTAAGTTCTGCTTGTGCGCCAGCTGAAACAGCAGCGATTGCAGATGCTAGTGCAATTTTTTTCAGGCCTTTCATATTATTCTCCTAATATTTAGGTAAGAACGCTTCTTCTTAGATACTTTGTATTCTTAAGTTGAAGCAACATTTTATTGTTAGTGTTTCGTTTTGTTCCAGTCGGCTTTCGCTAACCAGTGGAGCCATATTAAGTAAATCAGAGGTGCGTTTCCGTGAATGCCCTCACAAAAAGTTACGCGCAGTTACATTGAATACCTTATTTACATTTTTTGACATTCCAGACGCAACTGCTTACGGATACAGATAAACAGGGTGTTTGTTTTGCTATTTAACGGTCTCTACGGTGCTTTTAACGAAAAAGGCTCGCTGGTTAGCGAGCCTTTAAGCTGGGGTGCCTCAAAGATCATTCTATTTAACGCTGATAGTAAACCGGCTTCATTTCGCGCTCTGTCGGCTGACCCATCTTCACCTCGCCATCAATTACCCCATAAGGATAGGTCCAGCTGCGAGCCCAACCAGCAATATGTTCAGAAGCAACAACGATCTGTCTTAGGATTGTGCCGTCATCAAGCTTTCGGCCCGTGACGTAGATAATCCCAACGGCCCACTGCGTACGATTCGCCGCAAGGCCCTGCAATGCTTTAACCAATGCCTCGAGTGCAACCTCCTGGGGCATCTCGTCCTGCCCATCTACACGAATCGCACGGAAATTCCCATCAGGATCCAAGGTCATTCCCATGGGCTTGAACGAACCGCGCTCTAGCAAATCCGGCTCATTTCTTTTGAATGCGGCAACCATCATATACTTTAGCTGTGCAATCGCTTGCTCTTCGGTGACTTTCGCGCGTTTGGACTGGCTCAACCCAAGATCGGTCACCGCCTCTCCTGTTGGCTTTTCGACCATATCTTCAATACTTGGCTTCTTATCTTCTGCGAATACGCTGATTGATGTTACTGCCATCCCTATTGCGAGCGCGCTAAAGGTCAAGAAAGAGTAAAACGATTTATACATTACAGGCTCCAGGCGATTATCTATTAGATTTGGATCAAGCCGGTTGGTTCAAAAAACAGAACAGGCTAATATGCGCGACAACTAGCCGCAGCGAATGCGGTAAACTTATAGACACGTACTTAAAAAATCCACCCAAGCTCCTGTTTTATTTGTCAATTAGGTCACAGTCTCAAAGATGTTTAAGTTGGTAGCTTTATCGTTATGGAACAGAAAAACGTGCGAACACGCCGACATACACTAGGTCAGTCTCAACTTTCACACCTACTCTCACAACTTGACCATAGCGTCGCGCTGGTAAGCGGTGGTCAGCCCTTAACACAAGACACGAAAAGCCAAGAATCTCGCAAACCTGAAAAATTCAGTATCTACTCTGGGCTGCCTCTTCATATTGAATGCAATAGCACGAAGCTCGCACTCCCACCGAGATTAGACACAACAAGCGAAGGACACCTTGCCGAACTCCCTTTTCTCAAAGGATGGATTGGCGCAAAGAGCTATAGCGAAGGTCTAGACTTCTTTGGCTACTACACATGGAGTTACACCTATTGCCATAACAGCGGCAAAGGTATCTTCGTTTTTTCTGACGAATGCAGCGAAGAAATTGAGCAAACAATACTAGAGCTAGTGAATACAAATATTAATACTAATACTACGCATACCGTTTCGCGCTCTTATAAACGGCTTGCAGACTTCGACTGGGTTAAGTCACAAGACTTTAACCGATATGCAGACGCATTCACGAAGTTGCAAAGCTACATTTTGGCAGGCGACTGTTACCAAGCAAACCTAACCCAGCGATTTGAAGCACCGTGCGACGTAAGCAAGATGGATCTAATCGATATTTTTTTTAACGGAGTAGATAACTCACAAGCAAACTATTGCGCTTTTATTCAAATAAGCCGAGATAATTATCTACTTTCTTTCTCGCCAGAGAAGTTTATCGAAAGTAATCACCGGCAGTTAGTCAGCAAACCTATAAAAGGTACAGTTAAAAGCAACGGCGAAATCACCGATTGCGAGCGAGCGTTACTGCTAAACGCGAAAAATAGAGCGGAGAATCTAATGATCGTCGACTTGCTTCGCAACGACATGAGCAAGGTTTCTGAGCTTAATAGCGTAAAAGTGCCCAAGCTTTTTGAAATAGAAAGCTATGAGAACGTTCACCATCTCGTCAGCACAATATCCTCTTCACTCAGTAGCGGCATATCGGAGTTTGAGGCGTTTTGCGCCGTTTTCCCGGGCGGTTCGATCACCGGCGCGCCCAAAAAGAGAGCAATGGAAATTATCGATGAGCTTGAGGTGCACCCGCGTCGCTACTACTGCGGATCTGTTTTTTATTGGGATTATCGTGGTAACTTCGACTCTAACATCCTGATACGAACTGCAGAAGTACTGAATAACACGCTATATTGTTGGGCGGGAGGAGGCATAGTGGCCGATTCGGAGCTCGCGTCAGAATACCAAGAAAGCATCGACAAAATACGCCACATAACCGGACTAGAGAAATAGATGTGCGAATCAGTTGCTACTGATCTTTCGTGGCCCCCAAGAGATCGTCATGGTCGCTAGACGCGTCGCTTTCAATCGATGCAACCTCTGATTCTTGGCGTTCATCGCGATTGCCTTCGCCCTCCCCGTTAAAACCACCCAGCTCTAGCTGCTCAGACACTTCGCGCGCAATCGCATCAATATCTCGCATTTCACTCAGAGGAGGCAGTTGCTCGAGGCTGCGCAGGTTAAAATAATCCAAAAACTGTCTCGTCGTTGCATATATTGCAGGCCGACCCGGGACCTCTCGATGCCCAACCACTTTTATCCATTGTCGCTCCAACAACGTTTTAATGATGTGCGAACTTACCGCAACGCCTCTTACCTCTTCGATCTCGCCTCTAGTTATTGGCTGACGATACGCAATTAATGCAAGCGTCTCGAGCAACGCGCGCGAATAGCGTTGCGGCCTTTCTTCCCATAATCTAGCAACATAGCGCGAAACATCAGACACAGACTGAAATCGATACCCGCTAGCTACTTGCACGAGCTGAACCCCCCTACCCGCGTAGTCCATTTGTAACTGAGCAATAGCATCTTTAATTTGACTCTTAGATGGTTGCTCACGCAGCTCAAACAGCGCATGGAGTTTTTCGAGACTTAAGGGCTTGTCGCTCGCCATAACAAGCGCTTCGACGATATTCTTTAACTGAGTCGAAGAAAAAACAGATTTGCCATCAATGGGCGCGTCGATACCCACATTCTCGCTTGAATGTTCATTCTCATTTGTTGAGTTTGTTCTATGCTGATCACTCATGCCGTCTTAGGCTACCCTTGATTCTAAACAAAAAAGCTATGAAGCCATGCGCGCCCGAACATGAATTGCGCCAAAGGTGTTAACTTGAATTAGCTCAAGTAACTGCTCTTTTACTAGCTCCATAATCGCCAGAAAAGTAACGACAACCCCTTGGCGACCTTCCTCTGGAAGAAAGAACTCTTCGAATGGCTGATAAGCAACATCAGAGAGTGCACTGAGGATAGAGGACATTCGCTCACGAGTTGAGAGCGTTTCGCGCTCTATATGATGGCTTGAAAAATGATCCGACCTTTCTAAGACTCCTTTCAAGGCAATCATCAGGTCATCCAAGCTCACATCAGGACCTTCATTCGCTTGCGCATCAATCTGAGCCTCAACGCGCGTAGAAAAGTAATCTTGGTCAAAACGAGGCAGCGCATTGATGTCTTCGGCTGCCTGTTTATAACGCTCATATTGCTGAAGGCGACGAATTAGTTCTGCCCGTGGATCAATCTCTTCACCATCTTCTGCTTTGGGCTTGGGAAGTAGCATTCTTGATTTGATCTCGGCTAGCATTGCTGCCATCAACAAATACTCCGCAGCGAGCTCAAACTTCATAGAACGGGCAGCCTCGATGTACTTCATATACTGGCGCGTGATCTCACAAACATCGATATTTAGAATATCCATGTTCTGCTTGCGAATTAGGTATAAGAGCAGGTCGAGCGGCCCTTCAAACGCTTGCAAGATTACCGAAAGCGCATCAGGGGGAATGTATAGATCTTGCGGGATTGCAGTAACCGGCTTTCCATCAACAAAGGCTAACGGCAAGTCTTGCTGAACACCGCTAGTATCCGTCGACTGTCCAGCGACTGGCCCGCCCGTCGATTTTCCTAATGATAATTTAGAAGACTCCGCTACCATAGCTTTTTCCGAGTGCGGTATCAGAGACCGCTTAGCCCTTAACTGCCAAAAGAAAGCCCCATAACCTGTCGAACTTCTTCCAGGGTATCTTTGGCCGCATCCCGCGCCCGTTCACGCCCCTCTACAATGATACTTTTCACCAAATCCGGGTTTTCTTCATATTGTTTCGCTCGCTCTCGGATGGGCTTCTGTTCAGCGAGAACGGCCTCGATAACCGGCTTCTTACAATCAAGACACCCAATCCCAGCGCTCTTGCAACCTGTTTGTGCCCACTCTTTCGTTGAATCATCTGAGTAGACTTCATGCAGTTTCCATACGGGACACTTATCTGGATCACCGGGATCACTTAAGCGCACGCGCTGGGGGTCTGTCTGCATTGTACGGATTTTTTGCTCAACGATTTCTGGCTCCTCTCGCAAGGCTATCGTATTACCATATGACTTTGACATTTTTTGCCCATCAAGCCCTGGCATTTTTGATGCCTTCGTCAGCAAGGCTTGCGGCTCAGGGAGTACCACTTTACCACCGCCTTCAATATAGCCAAACAGGCGCTCACGATCGCTGATCGTAATGTTTTGCTGGTCTCTAATTAGCGCGCGCGCTGTCTCTAAAGCTTCATCATCACCCTGCTCTTGGAAGCGCTTCTGCAAATTTCGGTAAAGCTTAGCGCTCTTCTTACCCATTTTTACAATAGCCGCCTCTGCCTGCTCTTCAAAACCCGGATCTTTTCCGTAGAGGTGGTTGAAACGCCGAGCGACTTCACGCGTCAATTCGACATGTGCGACCTGGTCTGCACCGACGGGCACGAGCCCCGCTCGATAAACCAAAATATCAGCACTTTGAAGTAGCGGATAACCAAGGAAGCCATAAGTAGCAAGGTCACGCTCTTTAAGCTTTTCTTGCTGATCTTTGTAACTAGGCACACGCTCAAGCCAACCGAGCGGCGTCATCATTGACAGCAATAAATGCAACTCTGCATGCTCAGGAACATGAGACTGGACAAACATCGTCGCAGAACTTGGATTAATGCCAGCGGCGAGCCAGTCAATCACCATATCCCACACACTTTGCTCAATATCGTATGGTGCTTCGTAGTGGGTTGTAAGTGCGTGCCAGTCGGCAACAAAAAAGAAGCATTCGTAGTCGTGCTGTAGCTCGACCCAGTTCTTCAGTACACCGTGGTAATGGCCCATATGTAGCTTACCTGTAGGCCGCATCCCTGAAAGAACACGCTTCTGTAATTCTACCGAACTCAAAACTAACTCCTAGAAAAAATGCAAAGCGCGAGTATACAAGTTTTTGGTAATACCGCTAAGCGCTTTATTAAACGCCTCGCTCAGTCTCTTGCTTGACGCATTGTGACAAACTCTTCCGCTGCTGTCGGATGAATACCTATCGTCGTATCGAACTGAGACTTTGTAGCACCAACCTTAATAGCGACGGCAATACCTTGAATAATCTCGCCTGCCTCAGGGCCGACCATGTGCGCTCCAACAACCCGATCGCTTTTTGTCGCTACAACCAACTTCATCATACTGCGCTCGTTACGGCCCGACATTGTATGTTTCATTGGCTTAAAGCTGGAAACGTAGACATCGACATCATCAAATTCTTGTCGCGCCTCTTCTTCAGTGAGGCCAACTGTTCCAATATTGGGTTGGCAGAAGACTGCAGTAGGAATGTTGGAATAATCTACAGGCTGTGCAACAGAATCAGCAAAGAAGTAGTTCGCAAGGTACATTCCCTCAGCCAACGCCACCGGCGTGAGTTGGACGCGATCAATTACGTCGCCGATCGCATAAATGCTCGGGATATTCGTTTGGTAATGATCATTTACAAGAATCGCCCCAGACGCTGCGCATTGAACACCTGCATTCTCTAAGCCTAAGTCGTTGGTTTTAGGTATTCGTCCAATGGCCGAAAATATCTTTCCTGTGTTTAAGGTGTCGCCTGAGGTCAAACTAACTCGAAAGTCTCCACCTTCTAACTCATCGACTTGCTCGATATTGTTATTTAGCACGACCTTGACACCCTTGTTTTGAATCTGCTCTGTGACAAATTCAACTACATCCTGATCAAAGCCTCTGAGTATCTGTGGTCCGCGCGTAACCAAGGTCATGTCAACGCCAAGGCCCTGTAATATGCCAGCTAATTCAACTGCGATATAACCTCCACCTTGCATAACGGCGGTTTCAGGCAGGTCATTCAAAAAAAAGAATTCGTTCGAAGTCAGGACGTGCTCCGCCCCTTTAAAACTAGGCTTACGTGGCCAGCCTCCGGTTGCTACCACAATTCTCTCTGCTGAATAGTTCTTGCCATTCACATCGACGGTATGCGCATCCACCAAGCGAGCGCGCCCGGAAATAATCTGCGTACCACTGTTAGTCAGCAAACCTTCGTAAATACCGTTAAGGCGTTCGATCTCACGGTTTTTGTTGGTAACCAACTGCGCCCAATTAAGACTAAGCTCACCTGAGCTCGACCAACCGAATCCAGCGCCGTCTTCAAGCTCCTCTTGAACATGAGAAGCATAGACAAACAACTTTTTGGGAACACACCCCACATTGACACAGGTACCTCCGAGGTCGCGATCCTCTGCTACAGCTACACGAGCGCCCATTGAAGCAGACATGCGAGCCAATCGAACTCCACCAGAACCGGCACCGATTACGAATAGATCAAAATCAAATTTGGACATTAGAGAATCTTTCTAAAAGAGATTAATCAAAGGCTTTAAACAGCACACTTTCGGTTACGTCACCGAGAGGCACACTGCCAAGTACTTTATAACCAAGACCTTTGTAAAAATTGAGATAGCGGATATTTCCAGTATCTAAAGCAATACCTTTTGATGCAGGATTCTTTGCACAGACACCTTCCACTGCCTGCATCAATTTTTTCCCGTATCCCAAGCTGCGATACTGGCCGTCAATTCCTATAAGGGGTAGCTCATGATGCTGCCCCTTGGGCAACAAGCGATGAATCTGCTTGTGGTATTCGAGGTATCGCCAGGTGCTCTCGGAACCAGCGGTTAGCAACATACGCATACGCCATGCAAACTGCCGATTTAGATCAATACGGAGAGACGGGCTCCCTACGAGCGCCACGCCAATTAAGTGATTATCAAGCGCGAGACCAATGACTTCCTGCTCAAGAGAGAAATGCAGATTTATAAGCTCTCGGATGGTCGCACGCACACGCTGCTCGTAACCCGATCTCTCGGCTTGAAACAGATATTTAAACGTGGGTTCATTTTTATAGGCTCGAAATAAAATAGCCTTCGCTTCCTTCAACGCACTCGCATCAAGTCGCACAACACGCGCTTCGATCTCTTCAGTAGTCACTGGCATTGTTAGCGGCCCTCCCATCCAACGATGAACATGTAATCCGAGCTTAGGATGCTAATGTTAAGCGAGCACTAACAACACCCGGTCGCTCTTGTTTTTCAACTGAAATCTGCTCTACCTTTACGTTAACGGAGGTTTCTAAAGCACTCAACCACGACACGAGCACATCAAAGGAAACCTCCTCAACCCACACTTTCACTTTATTTTCACCACTCGGTTCGAACCTTTTGAGGCTTAGCTTTTGCCTTTTTGCCAAATTGGTGACGGTAGAAACGAGTTGCTGACTGTTAAGTATAGCGCCAGAGTTTGTCGAGTTCGAAGAAGCCTTGGCAAGCACAGAACGCGATGAACGAACTAAATCTAACAATTCAGCGCGCTCCTCAAGCATTCGCTGAGACTCGTCCATATAAGCCTTTGCTGGCATCCACAACGCAAAGTAAGCAAAAAATATCACACATGCAGCAGCAAGTATTTTTAAGCTCTGCTGTTCACGCGCCTCAAGCCCTTCCCACTTGAGTTTAAGACTGACAAAACTCTGTCTATTCATAATATTTGTATTCCTGAGACCGAGTAACCCGAGACCAAATGAGAATGCGCCGCTTAGCTTTGACTAACACTTAAACGTCCTCTGTAATACTGATCTTCTTGTACGGCGGAACTAATTTTCGCTGACAGCCCAGCCTCGACAATCGCATTCTTAAGCTGGTCCATCTGCTCAAAGGTTTTCGCTCTTAGCTCAATCACCAATTCGCCACGCTGAGCACTGTATGAAATAGCCGTAAAGTTTATCTGACCACTGTTTTTGCGTTGTTGATATTGATAGCCAGCCTCGCCAAGCAGGGTCATAAACCCGGCATCAGTAACTTCGTTTTGAGATTGCCGCAACTTGCCTTTAATAATACGGGCCAACCTTGATACAGAGACATTCCTGGCGCTCGGAACAGCTTGCTTGTAGGCGGCTAACGCTTGCTGTCCAAGCTCATCAGCCTGCGCCTCATAGTGCATTCCCTTTCCAATAAACACACCTAATTGAATGAAAAACGCAAACGCTGCAATAGCCGCCACCCAAGCCCATTGGCGCAGATTGCTGCCTCCTTCTGTCTGAATTCGAAGATCACCTTGGCACAAGTCTATCGACGGCGCACCGGAATGAAAATACGACTCAGCTAACAGCTCGAGAGACGAAATGCTCAAAGACTCTACCTCCAGCTCCACACCTGGGTATTGCTCCAACTCAGCCAAAAGAATCTTATGATCCGAATCACCATTATTGTGATCAAATACCTTTACGCGGTGAGCTTGTTCGCTCCCTTCGCTTGGAATCAGCAGGATACTATCAAGGAGAGGTGTGAGGTTTTGCGTCTGAATACGCAAAGACTGGCCTTCGGAACGGACGAGCGCCCATTCCCCATCAAGACTGATGACGGTCTCATAGTCCTCGAAAGGTAGAAGATCCGAGTCGACATGCGCAGCATTGAGGGTTATCTCAGGTTTAGCTTCAAGTACATCATCATAAAACCCAAGTAAAAGCGCCTTCTCAATACAGTGGACATCTACACCGCCTTTGCTTGAGCCTTTTGATGTTGCGAAATGCAGAAGCTCAATGTCGGTAGCTACCTTATCCTCTACCGCAAAAGCAAGCGCTTGCTGTAAAAATCTTGCACTTTTACCGGGCACGCTAACA
>NZ_LWFT01000024.1:0-867 GCF_001635105.1 Oleiphilus sp. HI0079 | reverse complement strand
TATCTTGAGCAGAAAATTGCTCTGCGTGGGGTTGGTTCGCTGTTATATTCAGCGCTTTTTGAAGCTCTGGAGGCGTCGGACGTTCATGTTGCTCTCGCGGGTATTGCTCTGCCCAACGATCGTAGTATCGCTTTACATGAAAAGTTCGAGATGAAGAAAGTGGCACACTTGAGCCAAGTCGGCCGTAAGTTTGATCAATGGATTGATGTTGGTTACTGGCAGCGTATTCTCTAATTAAACACGGCTTGCGTTGAATGTCCTACTTTCTTGAAAGAGCCTCGAATGAGGCTCTTTGTCTGTCGAGAGGCCTATTTCTAGAAACGCTATTCGCGATCTTTCGATGTACATTCCGCTAACGCAGGGTCAATTTTGCAGCGTACCTTGCGGAATAGGGTAAGCGCTTTTCCGTCATAGACACCTTTGTCGCGCAATGCGATGCGGCTTTCACGGAATAACTCGTTCCAGTTATCTTTGGTCTTATCATTGATGTCTATCCAATATTTTTCTGGAATGGTTAACTCGCTATCCACAATTTTGCGAATCTGATCCTTGTATTTGCTGGCCATGAGTTCACGCGAGTTTAAAAACGGCGTCTGCGACATGCTCAACCTGCCAGGTATTCGCGCAAGGGAATACAACAAGTTTACGGGCAGCATTAACGCCGTTGGTGCACTGCCAACCTACGACCACTTGGCGATTGTTGTTAAGTCACTCAGCAGCCCGGGCGCATCCAAACTGATGCGAAATGGTGAGTACGAGATTATCGGTATTGGTCCAATTGGCGCCATTTTCCTATTCGTAAATGACAAATCTATTCAGAACCCTGAAGACATGGCCGGTAAACGCGTTACCGTTTTGGATAACGCA
>NZ_LWFT01000023.1:0-1178 GCF_001635105.1 Oleiphilus sp. HI0079 | reverse complement strand
TGCTGAATTAATTTTTATGTGGCGATATGTTCGACGCCATCTTTTTATTGTTTCTCCTACACCTTTGCTTTTACTTGGTGCTGAGGAACCTTCATGTTTACTACTTTCGCACTTACTGTCTTTTCTCTTGCCCCTAACTTTGCGGTTTGCGCAGTCGTTAGATAGACAATGTATGACGTGGCTTTTGACCACTTCAACCGCGCATCGGTTAGATCGCTTGGTTGTAAGCAGCGCGTGTTTTAAAATGTTTTGCATTTCGTTTGCGCTTAATTTCAGAGTAGCTAACTCAGAGATTCTGCACGAAGAAAAAAAGCCTATTTTGTATCTGTGTGTAACAAGCTGTTGGCGGGATGTTTCAGAGTATTCAGCTGCGTAATAAAAGCTGATTTTTTGCGACTTTTTCAGATACACAACGAAATATAGCGTGGTTTTTATACATTTTATTTAGAGAGGCAACGATCGATTGAAAGAAGCAAGGATAAAGAACAAACTGTATAAATAAGAACCAACCACCCCTCGCGAACGATTATTCAAAGGAAAGCATGACCACTTTGCAAAAAATGCGACTCGCGTTTTTTATACTGTTATTTGGCGCATTCTTCTCAGCCCCTTCTCATAGTGAGATCACGATAACAGAGATCAATCCGCATAAATTTCCGGACGCAATATCAAACCCCAGCAAAACTGCACGGCTTCGAGTCACTTGGAAGGGAGAGGTAAAGGGCGTGCGCAATACAACCGTGCTGGGAAGCGTATACAACGCGGGTGAATTTCTACTGTCGAGCGATAGCGATAAAACCTTTACGGTTAACATGACAAACGATGCCGACATCTCCGGCGTGACGCTTAAAACATTCCAGTTTCGATACAACAACAAGACCTACACGACATTCCCTGTCAGCGGGTTGGCAAACCCCGGTGCGGGAACTACCGCCACCGTTGGGATGCGCATACTATTCTCAAAGAATGTGCCTGCTGGAGACATAGCACCCTCTTATACAATCACCGTTACGGAAGACCCATAGCACTGCAAGGCTTATCGCCTTAGCTTTCGAATAGAACCGACAACATATGACGTGGAGCAAAAAGAGAAAGCGTCTCTTTGCTTCGTGTAACACCTGTATATAGAAGACGTCTACTAACTAGCTCTGTCGCGTAAGGCGCAACCACAACAGCCA
>NZ_LWFT01000022.1:0-1400 GCF_001635105.1 Oleiphilus sp. HI0079 | reverse complement strand
AGGCGCGGGTTATCGGAACGCCTTTGGCTATTTTTTGTTTGATCCAAACAACCCTCCTGCGACTTATTCCGATATCGCCGAGCATGTTCTTGTTTTTCCTAATGCTTCAAAGCCACCTCAAGGAGAACTGGTACAGGGACATACTGTGCCGCTCAATATCAGCCTGACGGCAGGACAGGGACTAGGCTTTTTTGTCGTACCAAATGGTTGGAGTTACAGCGGCAGCGATGGCAATGTGAGTGGCCTCGGCCCTTGGGGACAACCGTTCTATAGTTTGCCCTACCTCAATCCGGAGCCAAGTGCCCTGCAAGCACATAACGTGGCGTTTTATGATGCAGTGAATGACTTCTTTGTCTTCGGCTTTGACGATCAACATCGCGCCGGTGGTGACAATGATTTTAACGACCTTCTCGTGTCAATCGCCGCTACGCCAACGTACGCCGTCGAAGGTATCAATGTCGATGGCTCAGTCGATACCGGCACCTACCAAGTATTAGAGCAAAGCAACGAAGAGATAACATCAACCACGTACTACCCCTCACAGAGTGGAATGGCGACGCTGATGTTCGAAGACCTTTGGCCTCGAATGGGCGACTATGACTTTAATGATCTCGTGATTGATTACCGCTTTACGAATACCTTAGACAATCGTAACAAGCTACTTTCTATTGATCTTGAATTCTCGATTCAAGCGATCGGCGCAAGCTACCATAACGGCTTTGCACTGCGCTTACCGGGTGTTGACCCAAGCAACATTGCTTCCAGCTCTCTGCATTTGGATGGCGTTCTTGTGGCTGCAGATATTCTCGAGGCTGGTCAGAGCGATGCCAATTTGATCTTGCTGGATGACGCAAAAAATCACATCGGCAAGGCCTGCAAGTTCTTTCGCACCGAGAATACGTGCCAAGCAAAGCCCTCGGGAACCTTCGTTGCCAGCGTGGAGTTCATCAAGCCGGTTGATACCGCGAGCATTGGCCCGGCGCCGTATGACCCGTATATATTCGCAGTCGAGGGAAAATACCACGGCGATTATGACGGGCGCGGTTGGGAGGTTCACCTTAAAGAGCACGCCGGATCAGACCTATTCTCTTCAAATCTGGTCGGTTTAGAGGACGATCGCAGTAACGCAAGCAACAGCTTTGTAAACGCAAACAGCTTTCCTTGGGCCTTGAATATCCCTGCCGGCTGGGAACACCCTAAAGAGAATATCGACATCGTTCGGGCATATCCGAATTTCTCAAAGTGGGTTAGAAGCAATGGTTCAACGCACAAAGACTGGTACCAAAGTAACCATGCGCAACACGATCACCTTTTTGGTCGTCCTTAAACCCTGTTAAACCAATTTTACGGAGCGATTAATCATGACCACCTTGACCAAATTTACCATCTTGGCCTTTGCT
>NZ_LWFT01000021.1:0-1017 GCF_001635105.1 Oleiphilus sp. HI0079 | reverse complement strand
GCCATTCCCAAATACATCGGATTTCTAGAAAACCGATACACACCGGCAGACACCAAGACCGTTGATTTTTGAGGGGTATAAGGGTTAACAGTTGTCTTGGAGTGAACAAACTGAATGACAGCGGGCAGCAATAGCACAACGGCCAAGAAGAAGAACGCAAAGCTAAACCAAAAAAGCCCAGCCATTTTAATCCATGAAGGCGAATAGAAGTCGACAGCAATGATGACTGCAGCGAATACAAGAGTAACGATCGGCGGGGGAATACGCATTTAGTTAAGCCACATAAAAGAAATCATCTACAGGGCGCTAGAAGCACCCACCAAGGTTCAGTATATTTTACACTGCGTTCGTTTTATAAGTCATCCTAAGGTTTACCTGAATCCGGAATTACAACTTGGTAAATAAGCCTTTCGGCTGATCATTCTAAGCCCTACTGACCACTATTATGCTTACATCGAAACAAATTAGAGCATCAGGCCTTATTCGTTTCATTGTCTCTCCTTAAACTGGTTAAACAGTTACCCTTTGCGGTGTTTGGTTATGTTCGGCAACCTCTCACCGCTTTTTTTTGCCAAAAAAAAGGAGACCGTAGCCTCCTTTCAAACGTGTTTTATTAAAAGCTACCAGCCAGTGGTTTCCTTTAATGCCTTGCCGATATCCGCCAGACTTTTAACCGTTTTCACCCCAGCACTTTCCAATGCCGCGAACTTGTCTTCCGCAGTGCCTTTGCCACCAGAAATGATCGCCCCAGCATGCCCCATACGCTTACCTGGAGGCGCTGTCACACCAGCGATATAAGAGACTACAGGCTTAGAGACGTTGTCTTTAATATAAGCCGCAGCTTCTTCCTCGGCCGTACCGCCGATCTCACCTATCATCACAATCGCTTCGGTTTGAGGGTCATTCTCGAACATTTCTAGTATGTCGATAAAGTTTGAACCGGGAATAGGATCACCACCAATACCAACACACGTCGATTGACCAAAACCGTGATCCGTAGTCTGCTTTACAGCCTCG
>NZ_LWFT01000020.1:0-1631 GCF_001635105.1 Oleiphilus sp. HI0079 | reverse complement strand
GGAACCAACCTGTTGAGCCAAACCCTGTCGAGACGATAATCCCTGAAGAGCTTTGCATTTCCTCTTGACCATTCCAACGTAATGTATAGCGCGCGGAGGTGTGCGATTTCGGCCCAATGAAAAAGTCATTCACTGCTCGCATGCATTGCCCATCGTTCGTTTCAACTTTGGCAAACGTCACCTCTTTGGTACTAATACGCTTTACGATCACCGCTTGAACAACCGGTTGTAGCTCCTTCACTGTAAATGGCAACAACACGCCATCAAAACGCGCACTGTCTGGATTTATCCCGATTACCGGTTGGGCATCGAGATACTTCAAAGTATTCGCAACTAAGCCATCCTGACCCACCACCACCACGATATCTTCCGTGCCGAACTGATAACTCTGAATCATGTCTCGATCAATGCGCTGGAAGCGCCCTTGTTGTCGCAAATACGCTTCTACGCGCTTGATCTGATCCAGATACACTTCGTGCTCATCTAAGTAGTCGCGAACATCAATTTGATTGTGTTCAAGGTAGAATTTAGCTTGCGACCAGGAGTTGAACCGCGCGATCAACTCCTGCACTCGAGTCTTTCGAGTGATCATCACGAAGCTATTGTTGCTGTTGCTAGCCATTGGCTTTCACCATCTTGCTGAACAAATCAGGCGTAATCGTCAACTCGTTAATCTTACCTGCATTCTGTGCCAATGACTCAAAGGCCATTGCCATCAATTGTTCTGGATCCATCTGCGCCAATGCCATGGCTTTCAAGTTCTCAACGGGCAATTCCTTGAAGGCATTCATGCGTGAAGCGATACGGTATTTTTCAGCATCGGCTTCGACCCTGCTGTTGCTCGCTTTGGTTTCAACAAACTCACTACGCTGCTGTTCTTGCTCGATCTCGGATTGGATACGCTCTTTCTCCATCTGAGACTGTTGTGCAAGCAAGGTACGCTCATTTTCGACGCGACGCTCTTCCATTTCTTGCTGCTTATTTTGAACGGACAACTCCGTTTCCAATTCAGCCTCGCGAATAGTACGCTCCTGCTCAACCGCGGCTTTGCGGCGACCATAGATGGCATCGTCGCTTTTCTTCAAAATTTCCTCTCGTGCAACGGCCTCTAAGGCTTTTGTCGTTTCAGGTGTCGCAGCAATGTTGGAAATTGAAACGCTTAACACCTCTATTCCTAATGACGCCAATGAGGGCGCTGCCGCCAATACTTGCTCTAACATCCCAACCAAGGACTCAGAAGCCAAAAGCGCTTCGCGCAATCCTGCTTTCTGTATAGTCACTTGAACCGCCACCTGAACAATACGAACGACTCGTTCGTTCAAACGCATGGGGTCCTCAGAGACAAAAGACGCTCCATCCTTTGCCAAGGTAAAGTTCATCAAGCTTGCTGTTTTGTCAGCGTCCACCAAACGAAAGCTGACTTGGCCTTGCACACTAACCTGCTGAAAGTCGGCTGTCTGGAGCTTGAATATGAATGGAGCCTCCTGAACGTTCATAGGCAATGCAGCAATGGAAGTTGTTGCCGGGTTATAGAAAAAGCTTAATCCCTTCCCTTTCGCCTTCACTTTTCCGTTAACGGTTTTGACTGCATAGGTTGAGGCATCTGCCTTGTAGTATTTGATTGAAAACAT
>NZ_LWFT01000019.1:0-1026 GCF_001635105.1 Oleiphilus sp. HI0079 | reverse complement strand
CCTTGCCGTAGATTGTGAGGCTAAAAAAACCATTTGCGTCAGTATTTACTGGCGGCGCATCAACGGTCACCGTGCTGCACTCAATTGATTCAGGCCCGGGGATAAGCTTGTATGCAGCTCGCTCTGGGCCGCTCAACCCCCAACCGCCCGCAGTAATCAGAGTATACTTCTCCCAGTCCGTGATTTGATCAACAGACTCAACCATGCCACCAGTACTATCAATAGGGGTTTTTGCGAACTCATTTTTCAACGCAGTACGTGTGGCCAAGAGCTTATCCAGGTCATAGTCCGGGATAGGGTTGGCGCTCGCCGCGTCAACGCTTAACTCATCGGCAATGACCTTGACCTGCGCCTCCGCGTCCGCCTTACCATCAACACCGATACGAACCAGGATTCCCACATGGTCATCAAATTGTCCCGCCGGGAACTCGTACACGCCCCCCTTATTTAGGTGGACTGGTGTTGTATGGGTATTCAGGTTAATTATTTGCGCCGTAACCAAACGTGTGTCATCAATGGGAAGGTTTAGAGTGAAGCCCCCCGTGGTGTCGACTGCAGCAGCCGTGTACAACACATTCACATTGGGTGTAGTGAGAATTTGGTTGTCGACGCTCGCGATAGTGGGAGTGTTGAAAGTGTTGAGCCCATTTTTCTTCACCAGGTTGGCTGCGAAATCTAACCCTTCGGCCCTGATGAACTCCTCGGCGGTCATCCCCGTATTCTCAGGGCGAGTACCCCAATTGGTGGTGTCCACTGCGGCCACATTCGTAGCCTGATGCTGATCGGCGGAGACACTTTGAAAACCGACTAACACCGCAGTGAATATAGTTAGTAAAGCTATTGATACCTTCATTTATAATTCTCCCAAAACGTTGTTGATGTTTAATGATATCCTGATTGGTTGCGCCTCATAACGCCCGAAGCCCGACTGCATGCGATTGTTATGTGCATATTTCGAACGTTCATTTTAACTGATTATATATTGCCTCAAAGGCGGCCATGCGCGGCCTATTGCTTTTGCGAGCT
>NZ_LWFT01000018.1:0-886 GCF_001635105.1 Oleiphilus sp. HI0079 | reverse complement strand
ATTCCTAGCTTTTCAGCGTCGAGTTTTAGCTCAGCTTGCCGAAGCAGGTTCTTCGTTGGCTCGGCTAACAAACCAAAGCGATCAATCATTTCGACTTGAAGGTCTTTTAACTCACTGTACGAACGACAGCTTGCAATGCGTTTGTAGAGAACAAGTCTCGCATGTACATCGGGCAAGTAATCTTCAGGAATTAAGGCCGGTATGCGTAGGTTAACTTCCGTGCCATGCATGCTCTCCTCAAGATCAAGTTCGCTACCATCTTGCAGAGAACGAACGGCTTGTTCTAGTAGTTCCATGTAAAGTGAGAAACCAACACTTTGGATCTGCCCGCTCTGTTCTTCGCCCAGTAATTCACCGGCGCCGCGTATTTCCAAATCATGCGTGGCGAGCATGAACCCGGCACCGAGGTCTTGTGCTGCCGAAATTGCCTCAAGCCGTTTCTCTGCATCTCGTGTTAAACGTTTTTCAGCCGGAGTGAGGAGATACGCATAGGCTTGGTGATGTGACCGTCCAACGCGACCTCGTAATTGATGAAGTTGAGCAAGTCCAAATTTATCGGCCCGATCAATGATGATGGTATTGGCATTTGGTATGTCAATGCCCGTTTCAATAATGGTCGAGCAGACAAGTACATTAAAGCGCTGATGATAGAAGTCCGACATAGCTTGTTCGAGTTCACGTTCGCGCATCTGGCCGTGCGCAAAACTCACCCGGCTTTCGGGAACAAGTTTTTGCAGATACTCAACTTCCTTCTCTATATTTTTTACGTCGTTAAACAAGTAATACACTTGCCCGCCTCGTAATACCTCACGAAGCACAGATTCGCGAATAAGCGCATCTTGTTTTTGTCTGACGAACGTTTTAACCGACAGTCGTCTTGCCGGTG
>NZ_LWFT01000017.1:0-864 GCF_001635105.1 Oleiphilus sp. HI0079 | reverse complement strand
CCCCGTTCCCGTATCTAGCGCACTGTAAGCAAAAGAAAACGAAACAGCATAAAGAAACAGAAAAATGCCTGAGCGCCAACTACCTGTCGACGCTTGGCCATCTGTCCTTTTGCGGAAGCTCAAAATGAGAAATAACACCAACATACCCGAAATAAGCCTAAGAGCAGTAAAACTAGCTGGGTCAATCGTCGGCGAAGCGCTAGCCCCTTGCTCCAGTGCAAGGCGACAAAGCACCGAGTTGCCCGCAAAGGCAACCAAAGCAACAACGGTATATAAAAACGTGTTCATAGCGTGTAGAAACCAAATAGTGCGCGTTTTGCAGATCCATTCAAGAGTATAAACAGATTGAGCGAAGAGTAAGACACACCGGATCGCTCTTCGTTCAACAGCAAACTAGCGAGAGGCGACGAAAAGACTTCTATTAAGGTGTTAACTAACCAAATTTAAGCCACGCAGCGACCAAAGCGTACTCGGCGCAAACCAGCAGATGGACAAAAGAAGAAATGGTGCCGAGGGCCGTAGTCATATCCAACCTCTAACCTGTTGAATTGATTTGTAACTGGCTTAAGGAAAGCGAGTTGATGTTACTTCTCACGTAACTAAAGATCCTGCATTGCTAATAGCATTGCTTACCGAAACTCGTCAGTGATCGTTTCCATTGATAGATAAAGGGTCTCCAAGCTATCACTTCGAATTCTCCACAGAAACCCATGGTCTTTGATTTTTCCTTGCTTCTCGGAAAGAGTGAAATCGAGGTATATGTCCCCTGCCTGAACTAGCTTTAAAAATCTTAGAATAGAGGGCCACTTACAATATCTAACCGACTCAATGACGCAATACTCTGCATCACCTTTCTTAAACGAA
>NZ_LWFT01000016.1:0-806 GCF_001635105.1 Oleiphilus sp. HI0079 | reverse complement strand
GCCGGTTCCAGCTGAAGACCGTTTTTCGAGTGAACCGCGCGCATTGATTTTGGCGCCAACGCGAGAGCTTGCTCTACAGATTGAAAAGGACGCGCGTGCTTTGACGAAATATGCGGGCCTTTCGATCTACTCTGTACTTGGCGGTATCGACTATCAGAAGCAGCGCGAGTATGTGCGCAATAATGTGATCGATATTTTGGTGGCAACGCCAGGTCGCCTTATTGATTTCTTGAATAGCGGCGACCTTTATCTCGATCAAGTGGATACGCTCGTCATTGATGAAGCGGATCGAATGCTTGATATGGGGTTTATTCCTGATGTTAAACGTATTCTTGGCCGCTGCCCGAAAGTTGATCGTCGACAAACGCTTCTTTTCAGCGCCACTTTTAATCAGGACGTGTTGAACTTGTGTCAGCGCTGGACAAGTAGTCCGATTCATATCGAGATCGAAGCAGAGCAACTGACCACTGAAAAAGTGGATCAGAAGATCTTCATGGTGTCGTCGGATGAAAAGCTTGAAATTATTTGTCGCTATCTTGATTTGAACAAAGTGAGTCGTGCCATTATTTTTGGTAATCGACGCGATGAGACCCGTCGCCTCGAATCAGCATTAAAAGCAAAGGGCATCAAGGCTGCTTTGCTGTCTGGAGAGGTTCCTCAGCACAAACGCATTAAAACCTTGGATCAGTTTAAGCGTGGTGATATTGAGATTTTGGTAGCGACAGATGTTGCAGGAAGGGGGATTCATGTCGACGGCGTGAGTCATGTATTTAATTACAATCTCCCTGACGATCCTGAAGATTACG
>NZ_LWFT01000015.1:0-861 GCF_001635105.1 Oleiphilus sp. HI0079 | reverse complement strand
GTTGGATATTGTCTGCTTGGGGTGATCGTTGAAAGTACCTTGCCTGTGATGCGTCAACGCACACACGCTAGAAGCAGAAAGTTGCATTAGCTTGCTGATTGGCTGCCTTTTACCCTCACTGATCAATTCCAACTCATTTAGTGTTTGACCTGCTTTGCACGCCGCGTGTTCTTCATCAAGATGCGCGAGACACAGCTCAATATTGATCTCTTCAGGTATGAAAATGCCATTTGTTGCAAGTTGTGGAGCTAGGTTTGCCGTCACAGCGAGCTGAGGTTCCTGTTCGAGTGCTTTTTGCATGGTTTCGACGATAACGAGATCGAGCAAAACAGGATGCTGATATGTGCATGCATCTGCTTGAACGAGTTCTATTCGATACTCTGATAGCCCGAGTGAGGATATTAGTGTTGCTACACTGTCGAGCGAACTCTGGTGAATATCTATTAGGTGAATATGTAATTCACTTGGATCGAACAGGTGTAAAACCGGCAAGAGCAGGGTGGCAAAAGGGCCACAGCCTGCATACAACACCTCCGTTTCACTAGCTGCATCAGCGCGTGTTCTTAGGCACTTTAGAGCGCCATACACACCGCGAATAAACGCCACGCTGCGTTGATAATCCTTGATGCAATAGGCCGCTGCGTTTGGATTGATCGCGACGCCTTGGCTTAAAAAGGTATCGTCCGACCATGCTGTGTAGGTCGGATCAGGCTCAAGGTTTGATATCTTGCTGCAAATCTGTGCAAATTGATCGAGTGCACCGTGCAACTGTTTTCTCGAGCTGTTGGGGTCTAGGACAGTCTTGGAAATTTCGTTTAGGGTCATGGTTTTCGTTAAGCCTGTACTTCTTTATAAACTGCC
>NZ_LWFT01000014.1:0-22047 GCF_001635105.1 Oleiphilus sp. HI0079 | reverse complement strand
CGCAAAGCAACATAATGGGAAGTTTATATTGCGTATTGAGGATACAGATCAGGCGCGTTCTACACCTGAATCGGAAGCTCAGATTCTCGACGCCTTGCGTTGGCTCGGATTGAACTGGGATGAGGGTCCTGATGTTGGTGGTCCTTATGGCCCTTATCGACAGAGCGAGCGCAAACATGATTATGCCGCTTATGCGGAGCGGTTGGTAAACGAGGGCAAGGCGTTTTATTGCTTTCGCACCCCTGAAGAACTTGATGTCATCCGTGAGGAGCGTAAGGCTGCCGGGTTGAATCCGGGAATTAAGGGCGCTTTGGAATTGCCCTCTGATGAAGTTGAACGTCGCTTGGCCGCGGGAGAGCCGCATGTTATTCGGATGAAGGTACCTGATGAGGGAACCTGTGTGATCGAAGATATGTTGCGCGGAACGATCGAAATTGATTGGGCGCAAGTAGACTGCCAGATACTTCTTAAGAGTGATGGCATGCCGACATATCACTTAGCAAACGTGGTTGATGATCACCTGATGGCAATTACACATGTTATTCGGGGTGAAGAATGGATCAACTCTGCTCCGAAGCACAAATTGCTTTATGAGTACTTTGATTGGGAAATGCCGGTACTGTGCCATATGCCTTTATTGCGTAACCCTGATAAAAGCAAGTTGAGTAAGCGGAAAAACCCCACAAGTATCACCTACTATGAACGTGTTGGTTTCATGCCCGAAGCGGTGACCAATTATCTTGGCCGCATGGGTTACTCTCTGCAGGATGAGCGAGAAAAGTTTTCTCTTGCAGAGATGATAGAAACCTTCGATATTCAGCGGGTTTCGCTTGGTGGTCCCATTTTCGATGTAGAAAAGCTTAGTTGGCTCAACGGGTTGTGGATTCGTGAAAACCTGAGTGACGAGGAATTTGCATCCCGCGCTCAGGAATGGGCGTTTAATGCTGAGTTCGTAAAACCGATGCTTGAGCATATTAAGGGGCGTGTTGAGACGTTCTCGGATATCGCTCCTCTGGCAAGTTTTATGTTTTCGGGCATGCTGAATCTCGATCGCGCCGATTTCGCACACAAGAAACTCGAAGAGGGGCAGGTTAAGCGTGTTCTGCAGTTTGCTTTGTGGACTCTGGAATCGCAGCGTCATTGGAACAAAGAAAACGTTTTTGGGGACGTTAAGGCCTTGGCCAAGGCAATGGAAATAAAGATGGGTGACTTTATGCAGCCTTTGTTTGTCGCGGTTGCTGGAACACCAAACTCTTGGTCCGTTGTGGATTCTATGGTCATGCTTGGTCCCGATATGACACGTGCTCGTCTTCGTCATGCGCTCAATGTGATGGAGGGCTTTTCTAAGAAAGAAACGAAGCGCGTAGAAAAAGAATATCAGGCTGTTTTGGTTAAAATTTCAACGTAAATTACCGGTTTGAAATAAAGCAAATAAAAGCCTTAAAAACGGCTTGACTCGCATGGGGCGTTTCAATAATATACGCCCCCGTTGTGAGGCACTCATGCCATCGGGGCCATAGCTCAGCTGGGAGAGCGCAACGCTGGCAGCGTTGAGGTCGACGGTTCGATCCCGTCTGGCTCCACCAACTTTTACTTCTTTTGAAGGCATTTAAAAGTTGTGTGGTTTACGCGCAGAGTGTTAGTTGTAGTTGCTTTGATTTTATCTAAGCCTGCTGCAATGCCTAGACACAACAAGCAGGCAATAAGTAATGAGTAGTATGTCTGTCGGACAAGTTTTGTCCCCTTCGTCTAGAGGCCTAGGACACCGCCCTTTCACGGCGGTAACAGGGGTTCGACTCCCCTAGGGGACGCCAAATTCTGCTTAAGCAGACGATCAAACCGCTTTAGGAAACTAAAGCGGTTTTTTTGTGTCTGGATATTGTGTCGGATAGCGGTGTCAGAAACGGGGAGGGCGATGCTCTGACCTTGCGCGGCATACTATTATTAGCGAGCAAGGTTGGGATCGTAACTAGTTGCGTGTTTTGGCTTCCCTTTTTTGGTGCGAGCTGAGTTGGATAGATTTGGCAGGTCTCGATGCGAGCTCTGGTTAAGGCTATTTTTACTCGGCAGGCGGAACGGTAAATGTTAGATCAAATCCACCGCCCTCTCTTGGCAAAATTTGCACCGGACTGCCTTCGGTAACGGCCTCTGGAATATTTATTTGCTCAATGCCCGGAATGTTGCCAATTGAGAACGTGAGTTTGTCTGCGTCGCGACTCAGTGCTAGATCATCCCCAATATAAGAAAAATCAAAATTGCCTTCAGGCGGACGATAGCGCTCGTCTTCAAGAATGTCTGCGACAGGGATTGTTGTAAGCTCTTGATAGGTTGGTACATCTACCACAGGTTCTGATTCAAAAGCCGCATCGACGGTCGAGTTTCTAAGAAGTTCGTCATCCAGCTCCACGGCGTTAGCGAGCCCTGTTTGGGACTCTTCAGCTTCGATCAGAAGTTCTGAGTCTGTGTCTTCGCCTTCGTACGGGGCGATTGTGACGCTGGAAACCGTTTTTTGCTCACTTAGGCTTTGTTTTCGAGGCGTGATGATGATGGTCGAGTCTTCGATATAGGTTTCAGTGAGCTCAGAGCTGCTAAGTGATTTCACTTCAGCTTGTAACGGTGCGACAAATAAAGCGAGCCCTAGCGTAAAACCCAGAACTGAAAACGTATCGTAAGAATGAATACGTTTTGAAAGGTGTTGTTTCATAATCATCATACTTCCCAAATATGCCATGTCAGTATTTACCTAGAAGCAGGTTATTGCAAGTTGGGCGTGTGATTAGTCAAACATAAATTGCAGCTTTGTGCTGTAATTACGGCTAAAGGCGAGAGCCAGTTACCAGAGCTGAAAACGGTCATTGGAGAGACGATATTAACAAGGTTTTTAAAGGTTGGCTTGAAAAGCGCGCAAGGCCTAGTTCTGAGCATTTTTTGAATCAACGGAATATCTATATTTTTCCTAGCAAGCAGGGTTTTGCCTTTTGTGTAATGCTTGTATTGATGCTGCTTACGGCCATCAATTATCAAAGTAGCTTGATATACCTGCTGGTGTTTATTCTAGGCTCAACATTTCTGATTTCGATTTGGCTTTGTTTTTTCAACATGCATGGCTTGGCGTTGCGCGTTTCACGCATTGGTCCTGTTCAGGCGGGGGTGCCGGTTAGTGTTGAATTTTCGGCAAACCTGGGTGGAAAAGAGCGGTCGGGTTTTTACATTAAACTTGATGAGCAAGCCGTCGCTTCGTGTTGGCCTATGGAAACTTCATCCGTGATTGAGATAAGAGGGGAAGAGTATGCGCGCGGCATTTTCGACTTGCCGGCTGTCAGTCTTGAGACATACTTCCCTTTTGGGTTGATCAGGGCGTGGACTTGGATCTGGTTTGACTCAAAGTTGGTCGTTTATCCTGCTCCGATAGAGCCGCCGATGGTGAGCGGGGCGGGCGGTGATGAGGAGGGTGCACTAAGCAAGCGCGAAGGGGAGGAGCTGGGTGATGTCCGTGAGTATCACGCTGGTGACAATATGCGCAGAGTATTGTGGCGACACTATGCCCGTAGAGAGGAGCTCGTCGTTCGTTCGAGAGAATCTGTCGCGAGCAAAAAGGTGACCCTTGATTGGGAGAGTTATTCAGATTTTGGTATTGAGCAGGCTTTGAGTTACATGTGCTTTGATGTGCTTAGTTTGTTCGAGGCGAATCAGGAGTTTTCGTTGGTCATGCCCAACTCTGAGGTGCCGCTAGGGGCGGGTGAGGAGCACCGTGATGCTTGTCTTACAGTGCTTGCGGGGTATGCGGCGTGAGTGGCACTAATTCAGACTTTTTCGCGAACGACCTTCCGCAATTTCGACATTTGGTTGCTTTGGCGATTTGCGTACAAGCGGTTGCGTTCTTAACGATCGCGCCGTTATGGCTGTTGCCATGTCTTGCCTTATTTTGTTTGTTTCTTTACGTGCGCCCATTAGCGCAGTCACGGATTCTGCGCTTGGTGCTGGTCTTTACCTGTGTCGCGTTGTTTTTTATCGATTACCGATTGGCGTACTCAGTGGAGATGGCCTCAGTTTTTTTACTCTTGGTCGCGAGTATGAAGGCGACGGAGCTATCCGGTAGGCGGGATATTCTGGTCTTCGTCTATTCCATGTTTTATTTGAGCGCGGTCTCGATGTTGTTTGAGCAGTCAATCAGTCATGTATTGCTGCAGCTATTCTGCGTGATGCTGTGCTTTAGCCTTTTAATGCGTTTGAGCGATAGCTCGCTCGGGAGTGTGAGATCGCAGCTTTGGCGAGTGACGAAAATGCTCTCGCTCGCAGTACCGTTTGCGGTGTGCTTTTTTTTGTTCTTTCCTCGTTTCGCGCCGCTGTGGTCTTTGCCCATTAAAACGAGCCACTCACAGACAGGGATGAGTGAAGAAATGACGCCAGGCTCTATTGCTGAGCTGAGCCAGTCTGCCGAGCGCGCTTTTAGAGTGAGCTTCAGTGGGGTCGCCCCAGCACGACAAAACCTTTATTGGCGCGCAATGTTGCTGGATTACTTTGACGGTAGAACGTGGAGACGAGCATCTAGCTCTTTGCTGCTGGAGCGAGGACGTCAGGGGCTCTTGCATGACCGTAAGTATGAGGTTTTTGAGCCGCAAGAGCTCGATCAGAATTATTATGATGTGATTCTAGAGCCGCATCAAAACCGCTGGGCGTTTGCATTGGTTGGCTCGCAGCCGGCATCGGGTAATGTGCATAAAATGGGTGGCGGAATCTACGAGTTCAGGCAAGACGTTGTGTCTCCAACGCCTTACAGGATGTTGTATGAAAAGACGCTTTTACCTGTTTCGGAGGTTCCTGGGGCTGTTGTCATATCAGGTGTAGAACGCATTGCTTCGCAAGTTAATCAAGACCTTCAGCTCCCGCCAACGGGTAATCCGCTTGCGCGTCAGTTAGTCGATCAGATGCTTTCGTCCGGGCCTACTGAGCTTGAGTATGTGGCTGCGGTGCTGCGCTATTTTTATGATGAGGGCTTTGGCTACACGCTGAAACCGCCAACGCTTGGGGTAGATAGTGTTGACGACTTTCTTTTTGGGACGCGTCTTGGGTTCTGTGAGCATTTTGCGAGTAGTGCGGCTTTCCTTTTTCGTGAAGCCGGTCTTCCCGCGCGCGTAGTAACGGGTTATCAAGGCGGTGAGTTCAATGAGGATATGGGTTACTGGCTAGTCCGCCAGTACGATGCGCACGCGTGGGTTGAGGTTTACATCACTGGAACGGGCTGGCTACGAGTAGACCCAACTGCCTATATCGCGCCAGATCGTATTGAGCGAAACTTAGAAGAAGCCGTGCGTGGTGAAGGGACTTTTCTTGCCGACAACCGCTTCGCAGCGTTTGCTCGCGAGCTGCCAATTCTCAACTGGCTCAGTCGACAATCCGATGAGTTGAACTACCGTTGGCAGCGTTTTGTTCTGGGTTATGGCGAACAGGATCAGCGCAAAATTCTTGAAAGCCTTATCGGTGGGTTTGATTTACGCTCCTTGCTATGGCTGCTCGTTGGCTTATTGGCTTTTATCTCAATGTGTGTGGTGCTCTATATTTGGTTGGGCCGATATAATCCAAAGCTTAGCAAGGTCGAACGAACGTATTTGCGATTTTTGTTGCTATTGAGGGTGAAGGGAGTGCAGCGAAAAATGGGGGAAACGCCGAAGGCATTTAGTGAGCGAGCCTCCGCAGAGCTCGGACCCAGATTTTCACGACTTCTCGAAAAACGTACGCAAGCATTGCATAAAAATCTGTACAATGCTGACAACTCCAATGACTAGTCTAAATCTATGAATCTGCCTTGGCATCGTGATATCACTGAAGGGATTGCAACCCTTGAAGCACAAAAGCAATTGCCGCACGCCATTATGTTATCTGGTGGCGTTGGTCTGGGGGCTGGTCGCCTAGCGGAGGATCTCGCAGCTCTGATTCTTTGTGAGCATTCTGTTGAAAGCCGCGCATGTGGAAAATGCAAATCTTGCAGTTTGTTTGAGGCCGGTAGCCACAATGATTTTGTTCGTCTGTGTCCCGAGGAAGAGGGAAAGCAGATTAAGGTAGATGCGGTGCGCGAGCTTGTAGAGTTTGTGACCGAATCAAGTATGCGTGGCGGTCATAAAGTGGCGATTATTAATCCGGTTGAGGCGATGAACCTTAGTGGGTCAAATGCCTTGCTTAAAACACTTGAGGAGCCAGCGGGAGATACGATTTTGTTTTTGGTTGCGGAGCGCCAGGAAGCAGTGCTACCCACGATACGCTCCCGATGCCAAATCAAAACCATTTTTCCACCTCGGCCTGATGAGGCGCAGTTATGGTTAAGATCGCAAAACCTTGAGCAGAGTGACGAACAAATTTCCGCATATCTTGCGATTGCTCATAATGAACCGCTCAAGGCACTGAGGTACGCAGAGCAGGGTGCTTGGGATCAACAGCTCGCAATGCTAAAAGGCTTGTCTGAGGCTCTAAAACGCGAGGTTTCTGTTCCAGACTTAGCCGCAAATTGGAGTGATGATTTTCTTGATGATCGACTAGAGTGGCTGATTCAATGGGCTGAGCAAATGATCCGGTACGAATCGACTAAGGATGAAGCGATGTTTAGTCATCCGCAGGGTGTCGCTATGCTCCGTTACCTATCCGGAAAATCTCACCCTGAATTGTTGTTTGCTTTGCGCGATAAAATGCTGAAGGAGTTTCGCTTATTGCGCGGCACTACAAACCCGAACCCGCAGTTGTTATGCGAGTCTGTTATTCTTGCTTGGCTAGAATTGATGTAGGGTTTAACGAATTTCATTAGCATGTTTAACACATTGCCCTATACTTCTTTAAATAGATTATAGTTTTCAGGATGTTATAGAATTTATGTCAGCCGGATTTGGTGCGCGCAGCGGGATACTCACGCTCACAATTAAAGATAAGGCCGTTCTTTATGCGGCTTACATGCCATTCATTGAAAACGGTGGTTTGTTTATTCCTACGGGTAAAAATTATCATCTTGGTGATGAGGTGTTTTTGCTGCTTAACCTGATGGACGAGCCAGAAAAGATACCTGTTGCTGGTAAGGTTGTTTGGGTAACCCCAAAAGGCGCTCAGGGCAACCGAGCCGCAGGCATCGGTGTCCAGTTTAATGGTGAAGACGAAACGGCTAAGAATGTGATCGAGACGAATCTCGCGGGTGCCTTAACGTCGGATCGACCAACCCATAGTATGTAAGCATCAACCCCTATGTTAATTTGGCGCTCCTCAGGGTGCGCCTCCACAATCTTCCATGTAAACTGCCCTGCGAAATCTTTCATCTTATGAGGCGGTATGTTCATTGATTCTCACTGTCATCTCGACAGGCTTAAATTAGAAAAATACGAAAATGGGCTCGATGGAGCGATTGCTGCCGCTACCGATCAGCAAGTGAGCGAAATGCTTTGTGTAGCCATCGATCTTGAGCACGTAGACCAGGTTCTAAATATCGCTGCAAAATACCCGAACATTTACGCCTCTGTTGGGGTGCATCCTACGAGTTACGAAGGTGAGGAACCGACAGTTGAGCGGCTTGTGGGCTTGGCGGATGCTCAGAAAGTCATCGCGATTGGTGAAACGGGGCTTGATTATTACTACAGCGCCGAAATGAAAGAGTTGCAGCAGCAACGCTTTAAAGTGCATCTTGAGGCAAGTAAGCAGACTCGTAAGCCTGTTATCGTGCATACCCGTGATGCAAAGGAGGACACCCTGTCCATTATTGCTGATCATGGCGACGAGCGTATTGCCGGTGTTCTGCACTGCTTCACCGAAGATTTGGACATGGCCTTGCGCGCAATCGATCTTGGCTACTTTATCTCGTTTAGCGGTATCGTTACGTTTAAAAATGCGGCTGAACTTCAGGAGGTCGCTCGATCAATTCCGCTTGAGCGCATGCTCATAGAGACAGACTCGCCATATCTTGCACCCGTGCCGTATAGGGGTAAGCCAAATGAGCCAAAATATGTCCCAAAAGTAGCTGAGTTTATTGCCGAGCTTCGTGGTTTGTCGGTTGAGCAGATAGCGGAGCAGACGGCGGCGAATTTTCACTCGCTGTTTCGTGATGCTAGAGGAGTATAAGCTGTTTGGAATTGAAGCATTTTGAAGAAAAAACCGGAAGACTCACCTTAGCGGGTTTAACCAATGGTGTAGAGGTCGGACGACCAATTATTGCCCTACATGGTTGGTTGGATAATGCTGCTTCGTTTAGCCCTTTGGCAGAGTATCTGGACTTTGATCGTCCTTTTTTTGCATTAGAGTTGCCGGGGCATGGTCATTCCGAACATCGACCAAAATCCGCTAACTATCATCTCGTCGACAATACGTTGGATGTACTAGCGTTTGTAGACGCCATATGTGAAAACGGTGAGTTTGATATCATTGGGCATTCTTTGGGGGGTATTGTTGCGACACTTATCGCAGCTTCGGTTCCTGAGCGCGTCAAGCACTTGGTGTTGTTGGATAGTTTAGGCCCTTTGACTGATGATATAGAGAATGTGCTGCCTCAACTTAAGAAGGCGGTTAAGCGCGCTGCTGCTTTGCGTCACTCAAAATTAAACACGTACCCGAGTAAAGAGGTAGCAGCAAAGGCGCGAATGTCGGGAGTTGGCAAGATATCCATCGAGGCTGCGCGTACTTTAGTCGAGCGAGGAACACGAGAAGTAGAGGGAGGATACGTTTGGTCTTCTGATCCGCGTCTTTTAGAGCCTTCTCTTCTTAGGTTCTCTGAAGCCCAGGTTGCAGCCATTATGGGCGGAATAGAATGCCCTGTTCAGCTAGTGGTGGGGGAAGATGGTTATTTTCGACAATATGAAGCGATTTCGAAGCGACTAGCGTATATACAAAACCTGAAAGAAGACAAAGTGTCAGGTGGCCATCACTTCCACATGGAAGGAGATATTAAACGGACGGCGGAGATAGTACATGGGTTTTTGGGTGCATAAAAAGCTAAAGAATATTCTGTTTGGGCTCGGTGTGTTTTTGGGTATTTGTGGCAATCTATCCGCCGAGGGATTTGATTTTGTCGCAAGTGGCCTTTCATTAGAAAAGGCGACGACGCAGGCGGCTGATAAGCATCCAATGCCGTTGAGTGCCATCAAACGAGTGAGTAATCGTTTGATGATTGAGTCGCAAACGGACGTGGTGGGTACGCGTTCAAATTATCTTTACAGAGTGTCAGAAGCAACGAGTCTTGATAAAGCTGTTGGATATTATAAAGAACTTTTGAGTGATCAGGGGCGTATCGAGTTTGCCTGTGAGCAGAGAAACTGCGGTGCGAGTAATCATTGGGCTAACGATATTTTTGGCAATCGGAACTTGGCTGGTCGAGATTCTGATCAATCTTATTTTGCTGGTCGTCTCGATGACGGTGTTCATCAGGGATGGTTAAGCGTTTATGCTGTTACGAATGCGCGCAGAATTGATTACATCTATATAAGCTTTATTCCCGCGCCGCCTGAAGACTACGTGGCGGATGCAAAACGCGGCGTATTACTGGGCGAAGCGGTGCTATCAAAAGACTGGGCTAAGGCCTTGGGTGATTATTTGCAGGCAAATGCTAATGCTAAATTGGTTGTGGTTGCGTTTTCAAAGCCTGTCTCATCAGCCGCGCAGTTAGGGAACTCGATAGAAAGCTCTGCTGAATATGGCGAGACTATGCTTGTGGCTGCGCGTGAAGCGATCGGAGTTGATGGGTCACGCGTTGAATTGCGCTCTATGGGCATGCTGGGGCAGCGCCCGCTTGGATTTAACGCTCAAGATTGGGCGTATCTCTATCTCGTTGATTAGGTCTCGTTGATTAAGTCTCGTCGATTAAGTCTCATTGATTAAGTCTCATTGATTAGTTCTTTTTGGCTGGAGCGAAGTTTGCAGCAGACCTTCAGATTTTCTGCTTTTCGTGAAAGGGGGTCAGACCGTTGAGAACCATGTCGCTATGCTATGTCCGATTGGTTTTGATGAGTGTGACGTGCGGCGTTGTTCGATTTTCCCGTTTTTATACCTAAAGGGTCTTGATTCTTAGCACTTGTCAGTCAATGTCTATATAATTGCGCGGTTTTAAATAGCCACGGAATTCGTCCAGTGTCAGCCCAATTAACGTCTATTGCAGATTTTATTCGATATAGCTTTTCGAGAATGAACGCGGCCAAGCTTTTCTTTGGCCACGGCACCGATAACGCTTGGGATGAATCGGTCGCCTTGGTTCTTCAATCTCTAAATCTACCTTGGGATTTTGCGCGAGATCTTTGGCCATGCGTTCTCACCGAGACTGAGCGTCAGTTCGTTCTTGAAAATATTGAGGCGCGTATCAATGACCGAACACCACTCGCGTACTTAACCAAACAGGCTTATTTTTGTGGTTTAAAATTCTATGTCGATGAGAGAACCTTGGTTCCTCGGTCACCGATTGCTCAATTGATTGAAAACGGTTTCCAGCCTTGGGTCTTGGACGAGCCTAAGCGCGTCATGGATTTGTGTTCAGGAAGTGGCTGTATTGGCATTGCAACGGCGCTGTTGTTTGAGGACGCGCAGGTAGATCTTCTCGATATCTCTTCCGACGCGCTCGAGGTTGCAAGGATCAATGTTGAGCAATACGAGCTGCAAGAGCGAGTATCCACCATTGCATCGGATTGTTTCTCAGGTCTCGACGCAAGCTACGAGCAGCAATATGATTTGATTGTTTCGAATCCTCCATATGTCGATGCCAGTGATATTGCTAGTATGCCACAAGAGTTTCATCAGGAGCCGATGTTGGGGCTTGCTTCTGGTGTTGATGGCCTGGATTTTACAAGAGTGATGTTGGCAGAGGCTTCGCGTTTCTTAA
Organism: Oleiphilus sp. HI0079; assembly: GCF_001635105.1. NCBI lineage: Bacteria > Pseudomonadati > Pseudomonadota > Gammaproteobacteria > Oceanospirillales > Oleiphilaceae > Oleiphilus > Oleiphilus sp. HI0079. The sequence continues at coordinate 11,216 of NZ_LWFT01000014.1, read as the reverse complement.
GCCCTAGGGGAGTCTTGATCGCCGAGGTTGGTAATAGCTGGCAGGCACTTGAAGCCGCTTATCCTCAAGTGGAGTTTACGTGGCTCGACTTTGAACATGGTGGCCATGGCGTATTTATGTTGACCGCTGATCAATTGAAAGAGATTGAGTGAAGTAAAAGAGTACAACAAACTCTAGCGCGTGTTGCCAAAACAAGGCATAGAGTTCAATAACGAAAGATAAGCAAAACGAAGAGTTTAATACGATGTCTGGTAATACCTTTGGAAAACTATTCACAGTCACCTCGTTTGGTGAAAGCCACGGTAAAGCGTTGGGGTGTATCATTGATGGATGTCCTCCGGGGATCGAGATTTCTGAAGAGGATATTCAGTTCGATCTGGATCGTCGCAAACCGGGTACCTCCCGATATACCACGCAGCGTAGAGAGGCTGACGAGGTGAAAATCCTAAGCGGAGTGTTTGAAGGGAAAACGACGGGGACGTCAATTGGTATGGTGATTGAGAATACCGATCAGCGTTCAAAGGACTATTCGAACATTGCAGATACGTTCCGTCCAGCGCACGCTGACTACGCCTATACGCAAAAATACGGCTTTCGTGATTATCGGGGCGGTGGTCGTTCCTCTGCGCGTGAAACGGCGATGCGTGTTGCGGCAGGTGCCGTCGCTAAAAAGTATCTCAAGCAGGCTTTTGGTATCGAGATCTACGGTTATTTGTCCCAGCTTGGTCCAATCAAAGTTGAGAATGTCGATCTAAGCATTGTAGAAACCAATCCATTTTTCTGTCCAGATGTGAACAAGATTCCTGAGATGGAAACCTACATGCAGGCGTTGAACAAAGAAGGCAATTCTGTTGGCGCGAAGATTACGGTCATTGCTACAGGTCTAATGCCAGGCTTAGGTGAACCAATCTTTGACCGCTTGGATGCCGAAATTGCACACGGTTTGATGAGCATCAACGCGGTAAAAGGTGTAGAGATTGGCGCAGGTTTTGATTCGGTATCGCAAAAAGGCACCGAACATCGTGATGAGATGACCCCAGAGGGATTTCTTAGTAACAATGCTGGCGGTGTATTGGGTGGTATTTCAACTGGCCAAGATATTGTTGCGCATATCGCACTAAAACCAACTTCCAGTATGCGTTTGCCCGGAAAGAGTATTGATCGGTTTGGGAACGCGATCGAAGTGTCTACACATGGTCGTCATGACCCTTGCGTTGGAATTCGCGCGACCCCAATCGCAGAGGCGATGCTGGCGATGACGTTGATCGATCATGTTATGAGACATCGTGCTCAGAATGCAGATGTAACGTGCGAAACACCAATCATTAAAGGTTCGGTATGAAGGTATCCGACTTTGACTTTGAGCTTCCTGAGGAGCTGATCGCAAAGTACCCACCAGAAAAGCGTGGGCAAAGCAGATTGCTCCATGTTGATGGAGTAAGTGGCAATAAACAAGATATGTCTTTTTCTGATTTGCCTAGCTTGTTAAACAAAGGCGATTTACTGGTCTTCAATAATACAAAGGTTGTCCCGGCTCGAATGTACGCTAAAAAAGAGACGGGCGGCGCTCTCGAGATTTTGTTTGAGCGGAAAGTTTCTGAAGATCGGTTTTTGGCGCATGTAAGATCCTCAAAGTCCCCAAAGCCGGGTAGTAAGATATTTACTGAAGGCGGCAGCGAGTTAGAGATGCTTGGTCGCCAGGGCGCTTTATTTGAATTACGTGTGTGTGATTCAGAAGTGTTTGATCTTTTGTATCGAGAAGGGCATGTACCATTGCCGCCTTATATCGATCGAGCCGATGAAAAGCTGGATGATGACCGCTACCAAACTGTCTACGCCAAAGAGCCAGGGGCAGCCGCCGCACCGACAGCGGGACTTCATTTTAGTGAAGAGATGCTTACCGCTTTGGCCGCGCAGGGCGTTGAAACGACGTATGTCACGCTACACGTCGGCGCGGGAACGTTTCAACCAGTGAAGGTTGAAACGGTTGAGGATCACGTGATGCATAGCGAGTGGATACAAGTTTCTCAGGATACAGTGGATACGATTAGTGCCACTAAGCGCAACGGAGGACGTGTCGTCTGCGTTGGCACCACGAGTATGAGAAGTCTTGAGGCGGCAAGTCAGAGTGGAGAATTAAGCGCGTTTGAAGGTGATACGGATATTTTTATCTACCCTGGCTACTCTTTTAAAACGGTTGATGCGCTTGTCACCAATTTCCATTTGCCTCAAAGCACCTTGTTGATGCTGGTGGCTGCGTTTTCTGGACAGAAAACAATTATGGCCGCCTACGAGCATGCTATTCAGGAGAGATATCGGTTCTTCAGTTATGGCGATGCAATGTTCTTAGAGCCTACGCGTTAATTTTTTACACCAGAATTTTATATCGGAGAAGGTATGTCTCGTCCTGAATGCTTCATGTCGTTCGAAGTCAAAAAAACAGACAAAGTTGCACGGCGTGGAGAGCTTAAGTTTCCTCGGGGAACGGTTCAGACACCCACATTTATGCCCGTAGGAACATATGGCACGGTAAAAGGTATGTTGCCGAGGGACATAAAGGAGATTGGCGCAGAGATTATTCTGGGTAATACCTTTCATCTCATGTTGCGTCCTGGTACTGATGTTGTTGAGGAACATGGCGATTTGCATGACTTTGTGCAGTGGCAAGGTCCGATTTTGACTGATTCGGGCGGCTTTCAAGTGTTTAGTCTTGGCGACTTGCGTAAAATTACCGAAGAAGGTGTCAAATTCAAGTCACCCATTAACGGTTCAGAAGTTGAGATGACGCCAGAAATCTCGATGGAGGTTCAGCGGAAACTTGGCTCAGACATCGTCATGATTTTTGATGAATGCACTCCCCATCCTGCAACTTGGCAGGAAGCGAAGGATTCAATGGAGCTGTCATTGCGCTGGGCGAAGCGAAGTAAAGACGCGCATGGCGAGAGCCCTTCTGCTTTGTTTGGAATCGTGCAAGGTGGAATGTATGAGGATCTGCGCGATATATCTTTAGCCGGTTTGAGCGATATTGATTTTGATGGCTATGCAATTGGCGGACTTTCGGTGGGTGAGCCGAAAGAAGATATGATGCGAATTCTAGAGCATTTGTCCGATAAAATGCCGGAGAACAAGCCTCGTTATTTGATGGGGGTTGGCAAGCCGGAAGATTTGGTAGAGGGCGTTCGGCGGGGCGTTGACATGTTCGATTGCGTTATGCCTACACGAAATGCGCGTAATGGCCATCTGTTTACGCACAATGGTGTTGTAAAAATTCGAAATGCAACGCATCGGCACGACATGAGCCCGCTTGATTCTGAATGTGATTGTTATACCTGCAAAAATGTTACGCGCTCATATTTGCATCACTTGGAGCGCTGCGGCGAGATGCTAGGGGCGCAGCTCAATACCATCCATAATTTGCGATATTATCAAAATCTTATGAGCGGATTGCGTGAAGCAATCGAACAAGGTAAATTGACCGACTTTGTCGACGCCTTCTATCGGGCGCGGGGTCTTGAGACCCCACCTTTAGAATTGGAAGATGCATTCGAATAGTCGAATCGAAACTAAATTATTTGTTACTAATACTGAGGAAGAAAATGAGCATGCTTATTAAACAAATTACACTTTTGGCGTTAATGGTTTTGTCTGGCGCAGCGTTCGCGGAAGGCGCCGCACAACCAGGCGAGCCGAGTGCCGTCATGCAACTTATTTTCTTTGGTGGCTTTATTCTTATCTTCTACTTCCTTATGTGGCGCCCGCAATCAAAGCGTGCCAAAGAGCATAAGAATCTTGTTTCAAGTTTGAGCAAGGGTGACGAGGTTGTCAGCAGTGGAGGCATTGCTGGAAAGATCACAAAAGTATCGGAAGATTTCATCTCCGTAGAGGTTTCTGAGGGCGTGGAATTGAAAATCCAGAAAGTGGCCGTTTCTTCTGTTCTACCTAAGGGAACATTGAAGGGTCTATAGTAAATAGCCGGCTTTGTCCGGCTTTTTCATTTTTAGTGCGCAGTAACTTTTTAGTAATTCTAAATCCTGTTTAGTAAGCCTAACTCAAGTTGCATGTGATTGAACAAGAAAAGAAAGGTAATTAGGAGCTCACATGCTCAATAAATATCCTGCTTGGAAATATGCCTTACTTGCTGTGTTATTAGCGGTGGGTGGTATCTACGCATCTCCAAACTTGTATCCCGATGACTTCGCTATTCAGGTCACGGGTACTCAAAGTACGACAGAGTTGGATGCCAGCCTTGTCAGCACTGTCGAATCAGCGCTTGCAGATGCCAATATTTCTGCAAAAGAGATCGAGCTTCAAGATCGTCTTGTGCTGGTGCGTTTTAACTCTAGTGATGATCAGTTAGCAGCCAAATCTGCAATTCGAGATGGTTTGGGGGATGAGTATATCGCGGCGCTGAATATGGCTCCGACGACGCCAGATTGGCTGAGGGCAATTAATGCGGGGCCAATGAAGCTTGGTCTAGATTTACGCGGTGGTGTTCACTTCCTTTTAGAAGTAGATATGGAAAAAGCGCTAAGTCAGCGCTTGTCGGTCTATGAGAGCGAAATTAAATCAGTCCTTCGCGAAGAGCGTATCCGATACCGAGCGTTTGGTTTAGATGGCCTGGACGCAATAAAAATTAAGTTTCGTCAGGCTGAGGAGCGTGACAAGGCAGAAGCGCTAGCTGCCAGAGAGTATCGCGAATTCATGCGCGAGACAGAAGAAGATGACGAAGCGGCGTATTTGACGTTGCGCCTGTCTGAGCAGAGCATCGCAGATATTGAAGACTATGCTGTCCAACAAAACCTGATTACCTTGAGAAATCGAGTTAATGAACTTGGTGTTGCGGAGCCTCTTGTTCAAAGGCAAGGAAGGGACCGCATCGTTGTTGAGCTTCCAGGCGTTCAGGATACGGCAACTGCAAAGCGTATTATTGGTAAAACAGCAAACCTGGAGTTTCGTTTAGAAGGCAAGCCTGGAGCGCCAAGTAGCAGTACACAGCGATTTGTATTCCGCAATGATGAAGGGCGTTCCGCGCTTCTAGAGAAAGACGTTATTGTCACCGGAAGTAATGTTTCCAATGCCAACGCAGGGTTTGATGAAAACGGCGTTGCTCAGGTAAACATCAGTCTTGATGGTAACGGCGGAAAGATGATGTTGGACGTGACGAAGCGTTCGATTAAACGACGCATGGGAGTTTTGTTCATCGAGCAGAAGTCTGAAACTCGCCGTAGAATGGTCGATGGTGAAGAGGTTGTAGAGCGAAGAAATCGTGAGATCCGCAACATTATTAACCTCGCGACAATCCAGTCTGCGTTTGGCAACTCATTCCGTATAACAGGTTTGGACTCTCCGACTGAGGCTGCTGAACTTGCCTTGTTATTGCGTGCAGGTTCTCTTGCGGCACCCGTCTACTTTGTTGAAGAGCGAACTGTTGGGCCAAGCCTTGGTCAAGCGAACATTGATGCCGGGCTTCTGTCTGTACAAATCGGTTTCGGACTTGTTCTCATATTTATGCTTATCTACTATCGCGTTTTCGGTTTAATCGCGAACGCAGCGCTTCTGGTGAATGTTGTGTTGCTGTGTGCGCTGATGTCGATGATTTCTGCAACGCTCACGTTGCCGGGTATCGCCGGGATTGTTTTGACAGTTGGTATGGCTGTGGATGCAAACGTTCTAATCTTTGAACGGATAAGAGAAGAGCTAAAGGCTGGATTGTCTCCGCAGCGCGCGATTGACGCTGGTTACGGTCGAGCTTTCGTCGCAATTCTCGATGCAAATATCACTACATTTATAGCAGCAATTATACTATTTGCCGTTGGTACGGGGCCCGTGAAAGGCTTCGCGGTTACGTTAGCGCTGGGTATTCTGACTTCAATGTTTACTGCAATTTTCTTGAGCCGCGCGATTACTAATCTTGTGTATGGTTCTCGCAAAGTTCAAACGTTATCCATAGGTTGATGAGTAGTTAAGGTGAAAGAAATGAATACAATTGACTTTATGGGTAAGAGAAAAATCGCAGCAGTTGCTTCGGTTTTGCTTCTCATCGCATCTCTCAGTTCGCTCGCGATGCAGGGCTTACAGCTAGGGCTCGACTTTACTGGTGGTACCTTAGTTGAGGTCGAGTATGCAGCAGCACCAAATCTCGAGGATGTAAGAAAGACCTTGAATGATGCTGGCTATGACAAGCTCGTCGTTCAGAACTTCGGTGCTGATACTTCAGTGTTAGTTCGCTTATCTCAAGGCTTTGACGATAAGGTGGGCGAGCAAGTTCTTAATGTATTGTCCGGTACTGGTGATGCGGTGACGCTTGAACGCGCTGAATTTGTTGGATCACAGGTGGGTGAAGAACTCCGAGAGCAGGGCGGCTTAGGTTTATTGTTGGCCTTGGGAATCGTCATGGTATACGTAGCACTCCGCTTTCAGTTTAAGTTTTCTGTTGGTGCGGTTGCAGCTCTGATTCACGATGTGATTATCGTTGTTGGTATCTTCTCAATCATTGGTTGGGATTTTGATCTGACTGTACTCGCAGCGTTATTGGCGGTGATTGGTTATTCTCTGAACGATACGATTGTCGTATCCGATCGGATACGAGAGAACTTCAGAAAGCTTCGTAAATCAGATTCGGCAGAGGTGATAAATATCTCTCTGACACAGACGCTCTCGCGTACGTTGGTGACATCATTAACTACGATTTTGGTGCTTGTTGCGCTTTATATTGTAGGGGGTGAGATGATTAACGGCTTTGCGAAGGCTTTGCTGATTGGTGTTGTTGTTGGTACTTATTCTTCGATCTATGTGGCGAGTAATGTCTTGCTATCAATGGGTGTGAGTAAAGAGGATCTCATCCCTGCAGTCGACAAAGAAGAGGGTGAAGTTGATGATGGCCCAAGCGAAGCCGATATTCGCAAACTAGAAGAGCAGGATCGTCGTCGTGCTGAGAGAGAAGGAAAAGCATAGGTTTCCTTTTCGAGGCACAAAAAAACCAGCCCTAGGGCTGGTTTTTTTGTGCCTTGTTATTACTTAAGCTGTCAATTTTGACCCATAGCTAGAGAAGCGCTGTAGTGTCGATTTGAAAAGCTTAGGGTTGGCTACGACTAAGGTTTTATCGCCCGATTTCATAAATCCGTTGCTTAAACTGCCCACCAAGGCGCCGGCTTCGGCACACAAAAGTAAAGAAGCTTCAAGATCGTTCGTATTCACGTTCGTGAGAAGCGCTGCGTCTAATTGGCCTGATGCAACTTGTGCAAGGTCGAGGTTAGCGCAGCCGCTAACACGGGCATTGATGCCTGCCTGGCCCATGCTGGTCACGAGATCTGATACAACATGGTCTCCGCTCTCTTGAGCAAATTGGTTTAATGAATCTGTCGCAAATAAGCTACCTTCCAGTTGGCGTTGGGCGCTGACACGACATCGTCGATCATTGAAGATTGCGCCACCACCTTTTACGGCCACGTATTCAGCACCAGTGAAGGGGTTAACGATTACTGCGCTATGGATTTTGCCATTTTTTTTGTGGATGAAACTGTATACAGTTTGAGGGATTTTGCGAAGAAGGTGCTGTTCGTTGTCAAAACCTTGAATAAGCCATAGGTCCTCTTTAATGTCGCTAACTTGCTCACCTATTTCGGCAACGTAATGCTTTGGGTAGCCTTTTTTAAGGGCGTCCATCAGCGTTTTGAACAAAACTTCCTCAAGGTGTCGAACAAGTTTTAGATCTTCCTTTAAGTCTGCGGTCGCATGCTCTTTTCTGTCGATGCTCAGATTCACGTATTCATTGAATTGGCGTGCTGCACGTAGCGCAATGTTCAAAATTGGTTGCATTCTTTTCACCTAGTCCTAGTCTGTGGCGGCATGATAACAAAAACCTGTGTTATTGCAGCAAAAAAGCTGAGTAGTTCACAATAAATGAATATACTCTCGTGCTGAGTATAGTCTTCATTTTTTAACAAAGGTTGTTTGGTAATGACCGAAATGGTCGATAAAGAGACAGGGCGGCATCCTGATGTATTCGAGTTTATTGATATCGTGCTTGTGCACACCAGTCACTCTGGAAACATCGGTGCGGTAGCAAGGGCGATGAAGAATATGGGCTTTGGAGCCTTGAAGTTGGTATCACCCAAAGATTTTCCATCCGATGACGCAGTAGCGAGGGCGGCTGGCGCGTGCGATGTACTCGATTCTGCAACTGTTTTTGGTAGCCTTAGTGAGGCCGTTGCTGATTGCCATTACGTTGTTGGAGCGAGCGCGCGAGTGAGGAGCTTTCCTTGGCCCGTCATGAATCCGCGAGAAACGGCGCAGAAGGCGATGCGGTTTCTTGCGGAGTCGGATGGAGGGGCATTACCAACGAAAGTGGCATTTGTTTTTGGTAGAGAGTCAAGCGGGCTCACCAACGAAGAGCTGCATCAATGCAATGCACATGTTCACATACCAGCCAATCCCGATTATTCATCGCTAAACTTAGCAATGGCGGTTCAAGTGCTGACTTATGAATTGAGAATGCAGATCTTGGAATGCATGGATGGTGGATTGGATGCATCGGTTCTTGGGCCTGATGATCTAGGTTGGGATGCTGAGCCTTGCTCTACTCAGGATATCGAAGGTTTGATGTCGCACCTTACGAATGTGATGACGCGCACGGGCTTCTATGATGAGCAAAACCCGGGTCAACTTCAGCCGAGACTGCGCCGTCTTTTTCAGCGCCGTACGTTGGACAAAATGGAGCTTAATATCCTTCGGGGTATACTTAAAAGCGTAGAGAAAAAATTACAAAGGTAACGACATGTTTGATGCGGTAAGGGAAGATATTAAGAGTGTATTCAGTCGTGATCCAGCAGCTAGAAATACATTTGAGGTACTCACAAACTATCCTGGCCTCCATGCGCTTTGGATGCATCGGTTGGCTCATGGGCTTTGGAGTAGGGGGTTCAAATGGTTAGGTCGTTTTGTTTCCTCTGTCAGTCGCTGGTTTACTGGAATCGAAATACATCCCGGCGCAACCATTGGTCGGCGCTTTTTTATTGACCATGGCATGGGTGTTGTTATTGGGGAAACAGCCGTCATCGGCGACGATGTGACGCTCTATCAAGGGGTCACACTTGGCGGGACTAGCTGGAATAAGGGTAAAAGACACCCGACCCTCTCTGACGGCGTTGTGGTTGGGGCCGGTGCGAAAGTGCTCGGCCCGTTTGAGGTTGGCGTAAATGCCAAAATAGGATCGAATGCTGTTGTCACGAAAGAGGTTCCCGCGGGGGCGACGGTAGTAGGAATTCCAGGTCGGATTATATTGAAATCCGTTTCGGAGATGCCGGCTGTAGATGAAGATAAGCGGAAAAAAATGGAAGAAAATTTTGGTTTTGATGCTTATGGGTTGAGCGAGGAGATGCCAGACCCCGTAGCCAAGTCTTTACGCAGCATGCTCGATCATATGCATTTGGTCGATGAACGTATGAATCAGATGTGTAAGGAATTGCGCAAGTTAGACTCAAGTTTTGATAAAGAAGAAATTAAGAGTATTGATGATCGGGATGTGGATTGCTTCAAGCAAGCTAAGTGAGGCGAGTATAATAGTTGACTGTTATAGTCGGGTATAACATAATTTTCCGATATTTTTATGTTATGAGCAGTTTATGCGTCTTACCACAAAGGGTCGTTATGCGGTTACAGCAATGCTCGATCTTGCATTGCATAGTGAGGCCGGCCCAGTTTCTTTATCCGATATTTCTGCTCGACAAGGGATATCTCTCTCGTACTTAGAGCAGTTGTTCTCTAAGCTGCGGAGAAAGGCTCTCGTATCAAGTATCCGTGGTCCGGGCGGGGGCTATGTACTTGGCGAGATGCAACGAGACGCGTCGATTGCATCTATTATTGATGCCGTTGATGAATCGATTGATTCAACAAAATGTCAGCAAAAAGGCGATTGTCAGCAAGGGCAAAAATGCCTTACCCACCATTTATGGTCTGATTTAAGTGAACAGATACACTCTTTTTTAGACGATATCACCCTTGAGCAGTTGATGCTAAAAAGCGAAGTTCTTGAGACCGCGGAGCGACAAAATACAACGGTCGGTTTAATATATTCCGAACAGTAAAGTCTTGGTTCACAGTAACAGATGATTTATTTAGATTATGCAGCAACAACGCCGGCCGATCCGCGAGTTGTTGAAAAAATGCTCGCCTATCTTGGGGTTGGAACATGTTTCGCAAACCCTGCTTCGCGTTCACATATGCTTGGTTGGCAGGCGGAGGCAGCCGTTGAAGCTGCGCGCAAGACAATTGCTAAATCGTTGCATTGTGATGTTCGCGAACTTGTCTGGACGAGTGGTGCGACCGAGTCCAATAATCTCGCTATCAAAGGGGCGTTAGAATATTTGCGGGGCAAGGGTGATGAGAGGCGACATATCATCACCTCAAAAACCGAACACAAAGCTGTTCTTGATGTGTTTGAATACCTTGCTGGCTTGGGCTACCAAACGACGTTTATTGACCCAGATGAAGACGGCGTCATCAGTGTTGAACGTTTAGCGGCTGCAATTCAGCCAGACACAGCTCTTGTCTCTGCCATGCATGTGAATAATGAGACTGGTGTCGTTAATCCGATTATGGAGCTGGCACAATTCACTAAATCGCATGGCGCTTTGTTTCATGCTGATTGCGCGCAAAGTGCAGGTAAATTGCGTATTAACCTGAGTGAGTTGCCTGCAGACATGATTTCCTTATGTGCGCATAAGATATATGGTCCGAAAGGTGTAGGCGCACTGTTCGTTAGGCGATCTACTGAGTTTGGCGTTCGTGAGCAGATCCATGGAGGCGGGCATGAAAGAGGTATGCGTTCTGGTACGTTGCCGGTGCATCAGATTGTAGGTTTTGCGGAAGCTTTGCAGTTGTGTACTGAGGATATGCAGGCGGAGCAAGAACGCGTTGCTGGATATCGGGCGCGTTTTTTACAAATGCTTGGTGGTGCAACGTATAGAATAAATGGTAATCCTGAAAAAACTGTCCCAGGCATTGTTAATTTATCTTTTCCAGGTGTGGATGGGCAAATGCTGCTGACTGCGTTGCCAAACCTTGGGGTGTCATCCGGAAGCGCTTGTAACTCTGCTAGCATGAAACCCTCGCATGTGCTGAAGGCTATGGGGTTGGGCGACGAAGAAGCTCTTAGCTCATTGCGATTCTCATTTGGAAGGTTTACTACTGATGATGAAGTCCTTGATGCGGCGTCA
>NZ_LWFT01000013.1:0-844 GCF_001635105.1 Oleiphilus sp. HI0079 | reverse complement strand
ACAGCTTTCGGTTATGCATTTTTTAATAAGTGCTTTATTAGCCTCCTGAATGCTCCTTATGCGATGAATTGCCTGTTCGATATTACCAGACTCAATCTCGTTCAGCGTTTTATTGAAAAATTTGTACTCATTAATCAAACCAAGATGGAGTTGCTCGCTGTTAAACAAATGGAGTTTATCCAAGGTTCTTTCGGCTGAGAAATACATAACCCCAATACCAACAATAAGACCAGCAATAAATACTTTCATTTGATGCCTTAACGCTCAGCTAAGTGGCGCCGTTTACGGCGTCCTTGCTTGAGCGCCTGGTTAACTGCTGGGTGACGGGGATGGAAAATAGCGAAATGCTAAATAGAATTATATTGAACGCTGTAGTCCATTTTTGCTGAATAATTTCATAGTCCCTGTTAGCCGCAGCCAGCAATAAATCCGCTAACTGGTCATCAGTTAGCTTCAAAGAGCCATCCTTGATTAAGGCTGCCTTTTCCGCGACCTTTTGTTCAAAGCTCAGCTCCGCTGCTTGAAATGTTGTAAAGAAGCTATAAAACCTTACGTTCACAATGACGGCAATAAGAGCGTAAAACATATAAAGCAGTACAGTTTTTCTCATATATAACAACCAGAACAGTTAACGCCAAGCTAAGCGGCGCGCATTTATGCGCGTCCTTGATTGAGCGCCTTGTTAAGTGTTTTGTGTTTAATTAGAACGCTAGCCATCGCCGTCCCCTCCAAAGCCACCGGAATCGATGTGGCTACTGCCAGCACCGTCATCGGAAAGCCCCACACTATTTGAGTGCGAAGCCACTATAGCGGTAAGGAAGAAGAGCTCTAGTACGCGAGACCT
>NZ_LWFT01000012.1:0-932 GCF_001635105.1 Oleiphilus sp. HI0079 | reverse complement strand
CGCCTCTTTGATCAAGGCGAATTGTGCTTCACTCGGCTGCCCGGAGGTACTTAGTCGATCTGAAATAGGGAGGTAGTTATAGATATCCTCAAGCGACTTAGACTTAGCCTGAGCCGACAAGGGCGAATATTTGCGGATGAGCGACAGCAAGTATCCCGATGTCGTTTTTAGAGTATTCACTGACATAAACCACCTCAAAAGATACACCATTAAATGGATCTTCATCTTGCGCGATTTGTATCGGCAATACATCCCCCTTATGCTTGCTCAAACTAAAAAACAAAAACTCAGGAGAACAACAATGAAAAGCCTCAGCTCACTATGCGCAGCACTTTTGTTTATGGCGAGTTCTGCTTGGGCGCACAATGGCATGGTACATGTCGCAAGCGCGAACGACTTCGACACCACGATCAGCAAACTTACCCAAGCGCTCCAAGCAAAGGGCATGAAAATTTTCGCCACCATCCCGCATTCAAAGGGCGCGGCGAGTGTTGATGTTCGGCTAAACCCAACAACCCTAGTCATCTTTGGTAATCCAAAGGTCGGTGCGCCGCTTATGGCCTGCACACAGATAGTGGGTATCGATTTACCGCAGAAAGCCTTAATAACGGAAGATAGCGAAGGCAAGGTCTCGCTGACCTATAACGATCCCGCTTACCTGAAAGAGCGGCACGAGATTGAAGGCTGTGATCAAGTCTTAGACAAAGTGAGTAAGGCTCTCGCAAATTTTGCTAAAGCCGCAACGCAATAGCGCCTTACGTGAACACATTTGATCGACTCTACAGCTTACGGGCTACATAAACGCCGTAGCTGTAGTAGTCTTTGTACTTTCGATAGAGCGCGACCTCTTCTCTTTCAGCGGCTATGAGCTGTTGCGCAACTTCAGAGTTGTTGTGTCGCGCTAAAAAATCATCATAGCTTCGCTCAAGTGG
>NZ_LWFT01000011.1:0-741 GCF_001635105.1 Oleiphilus sp. HI0079 | reverse complement strand
TCACGTGGTTCAAGGTGAGCGTAAGCAGGCTTCGTCGAATAAGTCTCTTGGCCGTTTTGATTTGGCAGACATACCGCCTGCGGCACGTGGAATGCCTCAGATCGAAGTAACATTCGATATTGATGCGAACGGTATTCTGAATGTGTCGGCGAAGGATAAAGCGACAGGTAAAGAGCAGTCTATCGTGATCAAGGCTTCTTCTGGTCTTTCGGATGATGAGATCAATAACATGGTCAACGATGCGGAAGCGAACGCCGAAGCGGATCGTAAGTTCGAAGAGCTGGTCACTGCGCGTAATCAAGGCGATCAAATGGTGCACGCTACCAAGAAGACGCTAGAAGAAGCGGGTGACAAAGCGACCGCTGAAGAGAAAACCGCTATCGAAACTGCAATTGCAGAGCTTGAAGAAGCATTGAAGGGCGATGACAAAGATGCGATAGAGTCGAAAACTCAGGCATTGACTGAAGCCTCTTCTGGTCTAGCTCAAAAATTGTATGCTGAGCAAGCTGAAGGTGCAGCAGGCGCCGCTCCTGGCGGTGAAGAACAAGCTCAATCACAGTCTGGTGAAGACGTGGTAGATGCGGAGTTTGAAGAAGTAAAAGACGACAAAAAATAAGCGATAGCGCTTAGTCGGCTTGTTCAAGCTGTACGTTAACCTTAACGCGGAAGCATCGACTTCCGCGTTATTGTATCTAGTAAGCTTCTATTTCTGAGGCTGGAAGTGAAGAGAATTGGTGAATG
>NZ_LWFT01000010.1:0-789 GCF_001635105.1 Oleiphilus sp. HI0079 | reverse complement strand
ACAGTGGTGATCGTAAACATTCCATTCGCATTGAGCTTGATAGTCTCTCAACTGTGTGGGGCATTGAGAGTCAGTTGCGTTCAGCGGTCTCTAACCTTGTCTTTAACGCTGTGAAATATACCCCGGCGGGTGGCGATGTTTTGATAAAGTGGCTGCAGGATCACGCTGGTTGCCACTTGTTGGTCAAGGACACCGGTTGCGGTTTTGACCCCGTTCATATTCCGCGACTTACGGAGCGGTTTTATAGGGCGGACCCAAGCCGCAACCAGAATACTGGAGGCTCAGGCCTTGGATTGGCCATTGTAAAGCACGTGTTGATTAACCATAGCGCAACGCTTGAAGTAAACAGTGTGCTCAATCAGGGAAGTGAATTTACCTGCCACTTCCCAAATCAACGGATTATTGATCACTCTAGTTCTGTGCAACAACAGCGCTAACGGTAGATTCTTTTTTCACCCAAAAAACGACCCCGCCGCAGACAGCCGCAGGTAAAATAATCAGGTTGATGATTGGTACCAGCGTTAGCCCAAAAGTGCACAGGCCAAAGCCCAGCGCTGCGCCACGGTGCTGACCCAAGATTTTCCTTAAGTCATCAAATGAAACGCCATTATTGTCGGCAGGATAGTCGACATATTGTATCGCCATCATCCAGCCTGAGAAAACGATCCACACAATCGCTACAATCGCATTCACGCCAGGGATCAATCCGAGAACAAACAGCGCCAATACGCGCGGTAAATAGTACATGAGTTTGCGCAGCTCGCGGAAAACGGTTCTTGGAATCAGTTT
>NZ_LWFT01000009.1:0-745 GCF_001635105.1 Oleiphilus sp. HI0079 | reverse complement strand
CTTGCACGCATTTGCGATGTGAGTCCTGTAGTGATTCTAGACATTTAGGGTGCCAACCGTATTTGATTGAGTGGGCACCGCCATAGCTTTAGTAAGGCGCCTATTTTAATGAGCCTTGGTTTAATCGTATAGTCTAGTTTTGATTATCTGGGGATAAGTTAATGGCTTTGGCGGCAAAAGAGGTTCAGGAACTGATTCGGAGCTGGATTCCGATGGCTGAGGATATCGATTTACGTGTTGAAAGAATAAGCGATCATACCTGTTTGATTCGTATCCCTTTTGACAACAAGAATAAGCGACCAGGAGGAAGTGTGTCTGGTCCGGTGCTGATGGCCGCAGGTGACACTGCGATGTATGCTGCAATACTCGGCGCGTTAGGGGAGGTTTCGATGGCCGTCACAAGTAATCTGAACATCAATTTTATGCAGAGACCGGGCGAGGTTGATATTCTCGCTGAAGGCAAGATACTGAAGTTGGGTAAGCGGATTGCGTATTGTGAGGTGGAAATCTATACCTCAAAGTCTAGAGAGTTAGTAGCCCATGTGACGGGAAGTTATGCTTTGCCGCCTACGTCTGAAAGGTAGCTTTTTGAGAGGGTGATTTGATCGGGCTTAGTCTATCGGCCGATACGCGGTATTTGCGGGTCTAGATTCTCTGTATCGATGACGTATTTGTTTCGGCCGCTTTCCTTCGCTTCGTAGAGTGCCGTATCCGCCTTTTTGACAAGCTCTGAATGTTCGTGCTC
>NZ_LWFT01000008.1:0-891 GCF_001635105.1 Oleiphilus sp. HI0079 | reverse complement strand
CTGCCCCCCATAAACAAGGCGCTAAAAGAAATGTTTGAAGATGGTACGCACGCGAGAATCGTGAAGCAGCGTATCGATGCGTTCATCGCGAATTTGCAGGCGAATAACTAAGCAATTTTTCGCACACCATCCTATCAGGAATGATTTTATGTCGGGTCGAGGGAAGGCGAATCTTCAGCGAACGCTAAGTTGGTTCCTGACTATTGCCATGTTTAGTGCCATCTTTTTTCCTGTGTTGTTTGTAGGAAGCTACGAGGTTTACCGACAATATCAAAAAGAAGTGATTATTGGTCCAGAGCAAGATGCGAAAGCCTTATTTGTCGTGCTTAAGAAAGGATTGATTGCGCCTTTGTGGAGCTATACGCCTGAAAATGCGAAAGACTTAATCAACGGCGTCGCTTTGAATCCAGCAGTTGAGGCGGTCATTGTAAAAGACGCGACCGGCGAAGTGTTTTCGGCGTTTTCTCGTGACGTTTTAGGAGAAGAGTCGGATCGTATTCATTTGGTCTCGGATGTGTTTTTTGAAGAACAGGTGATCGGCTCGGTTGATCTTGTATTTAATTATTCATCGGCAAAATCACTTGTCTCTGCTTATGCCATTCAAATAATACTTATCACCTTATTCCAGTTGGTTGTGATTATTTCCATTATCTTGCTGATTTTGAAATACCGTGTCACTGAGCCCCTTAGAAGCCTGAAGCGATTCGCCACGGAAGTATCTAAGCAGCACTTCGACTCTCCGTCACCAGAAGTCAAAAACAGAGAGTTTATCGAGTTGGCCGATGAATTAGACGCGATGAGAACAGCCTTGCACTCGTCATTCACTGAGTTAGAAGAGAAGGTGGAGCAAAGAACAAAGACGCTTCGTGATACGAATCTCGAACTGGAATC
>NZ_LWFT01000007.1:0-739 GCF_001635105.1 Oleiphilus sp. HI0079 | reverse complement strand
GCTGAACTCTCAGAAGTTGCAGACTCATACAAGCTACTCGTGGTCTTCCTAGAAGAATCGCCACCGGGACCAGCAACAAGATTGCTCGTATACGTTGATTGAGAAACACCACCGACAATCGATCCGGAAACACCCGACTCGGCCGGGATCGGTGCAATAGGGGCTGCCGACGCAAGTTCAAACGTTAGCCCACAGACGAGAGCAGTATTCACTAAACAAATGCGATTCATAGACTAGCTCCAAGCATAATGACTATCACAATTAAAACTTAAACCAAACATAATCAAGACCAACGACAAGACACAACGCCAGTAACCTTGAGAGAGGCTAGTACCCTTACAGAGTATTGAAGATAAGGCTCATACTTTATAAAAGTCTCGATACCACGCTACAAAATTTGCAACGCCCTGCTCTAAAGGAGTGGAAGGCTTATAATCCACATCGCTGATCAATGCATCGACGTCCGCATAGGTGGCTAGGACATCCCCAGGTTGCATTGGCAAGAGGTTTTTCTCCGCTTTCTTACCTACATTTTCTTCGATCAATTCAATGTAGCGAAGCAATTCACATGGGTTGTTACTTCCGATGTTGTAGATACGGTATGGCGCCTTGCTTGTTGCCGAGTCTGGGTTTGTCCCAGACCAATCTGGGTTAGACTCAGCCGTATGGTCTAAGGTACGAATAACGCCCTCAACAATATCGTCGATATAGGTAAAATCACGTTGGTGTTTACCATAGT
>NZ_LWFT01000006.1:0-924 GCF_001635105.1 Oleiphilus sp. HI0079 | reverse complement strand
GATGCGCATCATAAAACGATCAAGTTGTGATTCGGGTAGAGGATAGGTGCCCGCTTGCTCCAAGGGGTTTTGTGTGGCGATGACAAAAAAGGGTACTGGGAGAGGGCGTGTTTTTCCGTCAATCGAAATCTGTCGCTCTTCCATCGCCTCGAGTAGCGCGCTTTGCGTTTTAGGTGGTGCTCGGTTTATCTCATCGGCAAGCAAAACGTTACTGAAAACAGGGCCTCTCTGAAATAGGAATTTTCCCGAATTTTTATCAAATATGTTACCGCCAAGAATGTCAGATGGGAGCATGTCGCTGGTGAACTGCGCGCGTTTAAACTGTAGCCCAAGTGTAATGCCAAGTGCGTGGCTGAGCGTTGTCTTTCCCATGCCGGGTATATCTTCAATTAATAAATGCCCTTTTGCGAGCAGGCAAGCCAGGGCTAGCTTTATCTCACTTTCCTTGCCAAGAATGACTTGGTTTAGCTGTTGAAGGATGGCGCTGATACTGGCTTTCTGAGACATGATGTTTCCTGGAAGGCGACTTGCTACTTTTGTTTGGCTGGCTGGTGTTTGATGACGCTATGCAGTACGTGGCGACTCTCAAAATAGACCGCAAAATTTGCATAATGCCATGCGCTGATCGGAGGTTCTCCGCGAGGTTTTGTTTTTGTTTCAGGTTTCCCAAACTGCGTTTCTACTTCCTCCATGCTCATACCGCGCAGTGGAAGTTCCACTTGTTCTTGTTTTCCCTGCTCTCCAAGTTTCAGTTTGATGGTTTCAGCATGAGTGGCCGCGCCAAGTGTGAGTGCCAGAAAACAAGCGATGGTTTTGAAGGGCATGTTTGAACTCCTGATTAATCCATTAAGTAAAGCAAAGACTTGCGCATTCTGCTGAGAAACAAAGCGTTTCAGTACGCAATTTTTTACTTGTTCTCTTGCC
>NZ_LWFT01000005.1:0-1207 GCF_001635105.1 Oleiphilus sp. HI0079 | reverse complement strand
GTCACTTAAGAAAACCATAGTAGGCCTAACCCCCGTAAGAAAATCTGACAACAACTCTGACGCGTTCACCCAAAAATCAAAAACGCTCGGAGGGCTCGTCGAGTTTTATCAAAGCCCTGCAAGAGAGCTTTGGACACCCACTGGCACCAATGTCCCAAATTACCCAGCTCTCTCTCCTGCCTGGTGGCAAAGTATCCCTGAGGCGCTCAGCAATCCCACCACGCCTGAAGAAACAATGAACGCCCTAGCCAACAGGCTCGACAATGCACTTGAAAACCTCAGCCATAACAAAGAGCTAAAGTGCGCTCCAAGATTAAATCCGAAAAAAGCGCAATCCTATTGGTTGAATCAACCCGGAGCACCCAAGCCAAAGCTGGAAGTAGAAAAAAACCAAGGTAGGACGCTGACCTATGAACAGTCTCTAAGGCAGTATTCCAACTAGTTGAGGTTGAGTCGGGCATCGGTAGTCTCACCCCGCCCGAAAACTCAGACCGAACATTCAGACAGTGCTAAAAACCAAGCAAACACGATCACACATCCATATCCATATCCATATCCATATCCATATCTATCCGCCAACTAATTTCGTTGACCAAACGATAGATCCAATGCTAGTTTTTCAAGCAAATAAAACACTCAATGGTACCCATGCCATGCAAGCCCCCTTTTTCAAAAGATCCGCGTACCCAAACCATGGGCACTCGACCCACTGGCTCGTTTCGCTTATGCTCTCTGCCGCTTTTTTAGCGCTGCCCAGCATCTCATACGCCAACGAAGAGACGACCAAAGAACCTCCTTTACTCACGTCACTTTATGGGCATGTAGGCGCGCAGTTCAGTATTGATGACCGCGTAGACAGCCAAGGCGGTATTAACCAAATCAATGGCGTAGACGATTGGGGCGCAGCATTCAACATTGGCGCCCTTTTCTCGCAACCGTTCGAAGAGCCGCTTTCCCTGTACGTCGAAGGCACTTATCTCAATCCGGGTGATCGGCACTTTACGATACTCGGTGCCGGCGCCCGCTATGACTGGATCGAAGAGCAAAGCGCAATCACGCCCTACGCTTCTTTGGGGCTTGGCTATCTGTCGATGCGCTGGGACGATGAACCGGTTAGTGGTTTCACCGCGGAAGCCAAATCTGGCAGCAGTGGCGTCGTCACCGGACAAGCCGGTCTGTTATGGTCGTTAACCGAGTCGTGGGGACT
>NZ_LWFT01000004.1:0-957 GCF_001635105.1 Oleiphilus sp. HI0079 | reverse complement strand
ACCGAATATCTAAAAGAAAAACAAGACTAACAAGTGTCTGATACGGAATGACAACAGGATCACGCGCTAAAGGCCATGCCGTGTGTATAATGCAGCAACTTTTAGCGCGAACTTACACTAAAAACAATGAAATCGCTTAGATTAACCATTCTTACTCTCGCCCTTGCCTTCTTAAGCGGCTGCGCCGCAATCACAATTACCGAGAGCGGCGACCCAGACTTCTTATATCGCCCTCATTATAAAGAAAGTAAACCGTTCTTCTTTTGGGGTATGTTGGGCGANCACCGCGTGAACACGCAAGNAATTTGTCGCGGCCGGCCAGTTGTGCAAATGCAAACAAAATTTGAGCCGATGGACATTCTCTACGCCACAATAACGCTCGGTATCTATATGCCACGAACGGCAAAAGTCTGGTGCGAAAGAAAGGTTGTAGCGGAATGAAACTAATTCAAGCGATTTATAAAGCCCCGAAACGCTTAACGC
This sequence comes from Oleiphilus sp. HI0079, assembly GCF_001635105.1. Lineage (NCBI taxonomy): Bacteria > Pseudomonadati > Pseudomonadota > Gammaproteobacteria > Oceanospirillales > Oleiphilaceae > Oleiphilus > Oleiphilus sp. HI0079. The sequence goes on along the minus strand of NZ_LWFT01000004.1, from coordinate 474 downwards.
CGATTATTTGTGCAGCATGCCTGCAAGCTTGCGCGGTGATCCACTTTGAAAACGGGCCAGTCGTGCCTGATCCAAGCCCTGACATCGGCTTTGACTGGACGCTTGGCTTGCTCTCAGACTCTGATGCAATGCCAAATTTACAATACGATGCCGCAAGCAGCATCCGTTATCGTCGCTGGTATCACCACGCGATATTTTCACTAGCAGAAATCAGCAACCCACTTCAGTTGAAAGTCGATTGTTCAGGCCTTGAATGGAACCAAATTACTACCGAAGTCACACCAACAGACTTCATCGTCGGGCTGACCGACAATATCCTGCTATACAACGCAAATTCGTGGGCTCTCGATCTCTGGTCTCCCTGGAGCATTGAGTACTCTTGCAGAGACCGGCGCCGATAAGAATTTTTAGCTAAAAGGCCTTTTTATACGCTTTTACAACTAAACCAAAAAGCAAGATCGCACTCAAACCCAA
>NZ_LWFT01000003.1:0-7225 GCF_001635105.1 Oleiphilus sp. HI0079 | reverse complement strand
CGGTTGATCCAAAAAACTTCGATGAGAGCATTATTGCCGATATTGATCAGGCACTTGAAAAGGCCTAACCCAAGACGGATAAATAAAGGCATAAAAAAAGCGACCTTTAAGTCGCTTTTTTACTCTGGCAGTGGGCTTAGGTTTTCGGCAACGTAACGCCAACCTGCCCCTGATATTTCCCACCCCGGTCACGATAGCTTGTTTCGCAAACCTCATCCGACTCAAAAAACAGCATCTGAGCAACGCCTTCGTTCGCATAGATCTTGGCAGGAAGATTGGTTGTATTTGAAAACTCTAGCGTCACATGACCTTCCCATTCTGGCTCTAGCGGTGTGACGTTGACGATAATACCGCAGCGGGCGTAAGTAGATTTACCCAAACAAACAGTCAGAACACTTCGGGGAATTCGAAAGTACTCGACTGTTCTGGCTAACGCAAATGAGTTAGGCGGTATGATGCAAACATCGCTATCAATATCGACAAAGCTGCTCTCATCGAAGTTTTTTGGATCAACCGTGGCAGAGTGAACGTTGGTAAAAATCTTGAACTCGCTCGAGCATCGAACGTCGTATCCATAGCTTGACGTACCATATGAAATGATACGGCCACTATCGCCCTCGCGAACCTGACCTGGCTCAAACGGCTCGATCATTCCCTCATTTTCGGCCATGCGCCGAATCCACTTATCTGATTTTATCGACATTTTCTGCACCCTAAATTTCGTTTCGGGCGCAATCATACCGCTCCTGCAGCGCAGAAAAAAGCAACATCACGAGCAACAAAGTGGAAGTTATCGCAAAACAAGGCAATAATTAAGATCAAAGTCGAGCAGGATGTAATCGATCGGCGTCAATGCATGCAGCAGTAGACGATTTCAATGAAGAAAAAAACAACACAGAACAAGCTGGGTTTTTTGCGGCCACAAAGACTCGGTGATCGGTTAGCCTGGTATTTCATATCCATAGGCTTAGTTTTTACGCTTGCTGTTTCAATTGCACTCATTGAATACGAACACATCAAATATACCGAGCAGGTTGAAAGGGATAGCCAAGAAACCGTTCGTACAATTAAGAACCAGCTTGAGCGTAGTTTGTGGAATGTTGATGAAGAAAGTGCCCAGATTCTCCTAGACGGCCTCGCTCGTTCTCCCTCTATAGAAGGTCTAAGCCTGGTTGATGAAAGCGGCGTCAGCAAGCAGCTCGGTAATTTTCAGCCACCCGCAGACTTCTCAGAACAACTTATATATGACGATCAAATACTCGGTTCACTTCAGATACAGATTAACGACACCTATCTCGACGAAGATTTTATCGACCGCGTAAAATTGCTTGGCATCAGCGCCGCTATTTTTATTGGCTTGTTTGGCTGCTTCCTGCAAATTATTGTTCAGCGACTCGTCACGGACCACCTTTCCGTCATTAGTATGGCAACCGGTGACCCAGAGCGCATGTCGACTAAGTCCTATCAGCCGATCGTGCTGAAAAGGCCCCCAATTAATGATGAGCTAACGGACCTTGTTGAAGCACTCAATGAAGCTCAAAAAGATGCGATTGATTTTAAACAAGCGCGCGAGTCCTATGAGAATCAGCTTGAGTATCAAGCAAATAACGATGCTCTGACGCTGCTACCCAATCGTCGACATATTGATCGCCACCTAACTCAAGAGATGGAATTCATAAGCCGTCAAACGGCTTCAGAACGCCTGGTCATCTTCTTCATTGACCTTGATGGTTTTAAAGAAGTGAATGACAGCCTTGGCCACAGTGTTGGTGATCGCGTCCTTCAAGCAAGTGCCAAACGTCTGAAAGAAATCGTCGCGAGTAATAAAAAAGGGTATGTCGCCCGCTTTGGTGGAGACGAATTTATTGCAGCCTGCTCTTGTGACAGCAAGCAAGAAGCGGAAGCAATGGCCGAAACCATTATTCGCTCATTTAGAGAAAATTTTGCGCATAACGATGCGCAATTACAATTAGGCTGCAGCCTTGGAATTGTCTTCTTCCCCGACCACGGAACGACGACTGAAGAGCTAATTCGTAAAGCCGATACCGCCATGTATAAGGCAAAAGAAAACGGTCGAAATACGTTTTCCTTCTTCGAACAAAGCATGCTGCAAGATGTCATGCTTAAAAACACCATCAAGAACAAGCTGCAAACGGCGTTAGAGGAGGAAGCTCTTCGAATTCATTACCAACCGCTGATCAATTTACGCGACATGTCGATTAGTGGTTTCGAGGCGCTTCTTCGCTGGGAAGACAAAGACCTAGGGAAAGTTCGACCTGACTTGTTTATCCCTATTGCTGAGCAAACAGGGCTCGTTTTCTCTCTTGATCAGTGGGTATTAAAAACCGCTGCCAAACGCGTGAAGATTTGGCGCGAGCAATTTGATCAACCGTTTACGCTCTCCGTCAACTTTAGCCCGACCAACTTTCATCACCGCCAGTTTATGCCATGGGTTAAAGAACAATTGCCTACGCATGGTGATCTTGAGTGGGTTGAATTAGAAGTGACGGAGAGGCTCGTACTCAACTACGACCAAGCCGTATTACAAGGCATCGAAGAAATGCTCAAACTAGGTTTGAGTTTCAGTATTGATGACTTCGGTACCGGCTACTCGTCACTCGGCTATATCAAGAAATTCAGCCATATCCTGTCCAAGGTAAAAATTGACCGCCTGTTCGTTCATGAGATCATTAATCACAGCTCAGATCGTGCTCTCGTTCAGAGTATTGTGACTCTGGCAGACAGCTTGAATATCGAGATTCTTGCAGAGGGTGTCGAATCCCGAAGACAAGAAGAAGTTCTTCTCCAACTGGGTTGCGACTACGCTCAGGGCTACCTGTACGGCAAACCCATGAGCATTGAAGATATCCCTGAATTTATAGAAAACTGGTTTAAAACGCCGCGCGTTGTTCGAAAACTCTAGTCTGAGGACACCACGATTTCAGGAAATACATTACGCTGATTTCTCGCACGCTGAGACAAATCAGCACCCACCTTTCTAGCGATATCCAGATACAACAGCGCTGCGTCAGATTCAGGCTCCGCAATCACAGTTGGCCTCCCCGAATCCATATGCTCTCGAATGGTCTGTTGCAGGGGCATTTCACCAAGTACGGTCGTATCGTATGCCTTTGCGATACGTTCACCGCCGCCATTGCCGAACAAGGCTTCATGATGCCCGCACTGACTACAAACATGCACGCTCATATTCTCGATGACACCAAATACGGGAATGTTCACTTTACGGAACATTTCGATGCCTTTTTGACAATCCATCAATGCAATATCTTGCGGTGTCGTCACGATAATAGAACCCGTCACCGGAACTTTCTGGGATAGCGTCAACTGAATATCGCCCGTTCCCGGCGGCATATCAATAATTAGATAGTCCAAGTCGTCCCAGCGAGTTTGAGTCAAGAGCTGCATGAGTGCACCACTGACCATAGGACCTCGCCATACCATCGGCGTTTGCTCAGTGACCAAAAAGGCCATCGACATTGCTTGAATGCCATGCGCTTCAATTGGAATGAATGCCTTATCTTCATAGGTCTCAGGACGAGCATCAGCAGGAATACCAAGCATCATGCCAACGCTTGGCCCATAAATATCCGCATCAAGAATGCCAACACGGGCGCCCTCCTGCGACAGCGCTAACGCCAAATTGACGGCACTGGTACTTTTACCTACTCCGCCTTTGCCCGACGCAACAGCAATGATGTTTTTCACATTGCTCAGACTCTTCAGATTATTCTGAACTTCATGAGTAACAATTTTCTGAGCAATATCGACACTCACTCGGTCAACACCATCCAAATCCTCAAGCTGCGTCTCAAGAATCTGTCGTATGGCACCATGCAAGCCAGAACAGGCATAAGGCAATTCAAGCTTTAGTTGCACAGCGCTCTCTATCACATCTACAGATTTCACCGCCCCCATATCGTACAAGTTCTGTTGTAAATAAGGGTCAATGTACTGTGCAATTGCTTCTTGAAGCCCGGCTTCACTCACTTGACTCATGCGCTCTCCAGTCCAGTAAAAAGTTTGAAATCGTAAAATTAAATACGCGAATCTGAAGGTTAAATCGTGGCAATTCCCCGAAATTCAAGTTCATTCCATGCAATCTAAGCATAGAACGCGAAGAAAGATGAAAAACATTGCTTGGACGAGTATCATAACGCCGCATTTTAGGGTGTTGAGCCGCTTTTGCCGTTTCAATGCCCATTCGACTAAGTTCTTACTGCCAATCGCAACATTGAGAGATTTAAGTAGTGCGCAAAATTCTGGTAACCAGTGCTCTTCCCTACGCCAATGGCCCCATTCATCTGGGACACCTGCTCGAATATATTCAAACGGATATATGGGTTCGTTTTCAGAAGTCCCGTGGCGAACAATGCACCTATGTATGTGCCGATGACGCCCATGGCACGGCAATTATGTTGCGCGCAGAGAAGGAGGGTATTACACCCGAGCAACTGATTGATCGAGTAAATCAGGAGCACCAAAAAGACTTTGCCGGATTTTCCGTTGGCTTCGACAATTATTACTCAACGCATTCACCAGAAAATAAAGCGTTTGCAGAATCTATTTATACTGCGCTTGATAACAATGGAAAGATTGCCCGCCGTAGCATTACGCAAGCCTTCGACCCTGAGAAGAACCTGTTCCTAGCTGATCGGTTCATTAAAGGCACTTGCCCCAAGTGTAAAACAGAAGATCAATACGGTGATAATTGCGAGAGTTGCGGAGCAACCTACTCACCCATGGATCTCATTGATCCGGTATCGGCAATTTCGGGGGCAACGCCCATCGAAAAAGACTCTGAGCACTTCTTTTTCAAGCTTCCAGAGTTCCAGGATTTTTTAGCAAAATGGACGCGCAGCGGCACTTTGCAAGAGCAAATCGCCAATAAACTCGCCGAATGGCTCGATGCAGGCTTACAGGAGTGGGATATCTCGCGCGATGCGCCGTACTTCGGCTTTGAGATTCCTGGGCACGCCAACAAATACTTTTATGTGTGGCTGGATGCTCCGATCGGTTACATGGCAAGTTTTAAAAACCTATGCGATAAGCGAGATGATCTAGACTTCGAAGAGTACTGGAACAAAGACTCGAAAACCGAGCTGTATCATTTTATCGGCAAAGACATTATTAACTTCCATGCTCTGTTCTGGCCCGCCATGCTGAATTGCGCAGATTACCGCACCCCAACCGCGGTTTATGCCCACGGCTTCGTTACGGTCAATGGCAAAAAAATGTCGAAGTCACGCGGCACATTTATCAAAGCGGCAACCTATCTGGACCATTTAGATCCTGAGTATCTGCGTTACTACTTCGCAGCCAAGCTAACATCCAATGTGGATGATCTGGATCTTAACCTTGAGGATTTTGCGCAACGGGTTAACTCGGATCTAGTCGGCAAAGTCGTCAATATCGCCAGCCGCTGTGCCGGCTTTATCACTAAAAAGTTTGATGGCGAGCTTTGTGCCAACCCCGATACCGCGTTACTTCAACAATTTGTTGATGCCGGCGATCAAATAGCAAAGTGCTATGAGACGCGTGAATTTGGTAAAGCCGTTCGCCGCATTATGGAATTGGCAGATATTGCTAATCAATACATCGACGAACAAGCACCCTGGGTCGTAGCAAAAGACCCGGAACAAGCAGAACGCTTGCATGAGATATGTTCCAACGGCATCAATATGTTCCGCCAGCTAATGACTTACCTTGGGCCAATTCTTCCTACCATGCTTAGTAAAGCTGAGAGCTTTTTAAACACCGAGCTCAACTGGAGTGTTCGTGAGATTGTGCTGACGAAGCATACGATCAACAAGTTTAAGCCGCTAATGACCCGTGTTGAGATGAAAAAAATCGATGCCATGCTTGAAGCGTCTAAAGAAGCGGTAGCACAGGAGCAGCAGCTCGGTAAGAAGCCTGAAAATACGGTTGAATCAGAACCAAGCGAGCACGAAGCAATTGCGGCCGAAATCGAGTTTGATGATTTTGCAAAAGTGGACCTGCGTGTTGCCCTCATCAAAAATGCCGAGCATGTGGATGGCGCGAAAAAGTTGCTCAAATTAACCTTAGATCTAGGCTTTGCCGAGAAGCAGGTTTTCTCTGGTATTAAATCTGCTTATTCTCCGGAAGATCTAATCGGTAAGCTGACTGTTATGGTGGCCAATCTCAAGCCACGAAAAATGAAGTTCGGCATGTCTGAAGGCATGGTATTAGCAGCAGGCCCAGGCGGAAAAGACATCTGGCTACTTGAACCCCACGCAGGCGCCCAGCCTGGCATGCGGATTATGTAAGGGCTTTCGGAAACCGTCATGACAGAGTATCTACTCATTCTGGTCAGTACAATTTTGGTCAACAACTTTGTATTGGTCCAATTTCTTGGCTTGTGCCCATTTATGGGTGTATCAAACAAGCTTGAAACGGCCATGGGCATGTCCTTCGCGACAACTTTTGTGCTAACGCTGTCATCCGTTTGCGCCTATCTTGTCTACACGTACCTGTTACTGCCCTTTGATCTAGGATATTTGCAAACAATCTCGTTTATCCTCGTGATTGCCGTGGTCGTTCAATTCACTGAACTGGTTGTTCGCAAAACAAGCCCTCTGCTATATCGTGTGTTGGGTATCTTTCTGCCATTGATCACAACAAACTGCGCCGTTCTTGGTGTCGCCTTGCTAAATATAAAAAAGCAGAATGATTTCTTTGAATCGATTCTTTATGGTTTTGGTGCGGCAATTGGCTTTTCGTTGGTTCTGATTCTTTTCTCCGCCATGCGCGAGCGACTGGCGTTTGCCGATGTTCCAACCCCCTTTAAAGGCTCTGCCATTGGAATGATTACGGCAGGCTTAATGTCCCTCGCGTTCATGGGCTTTACTGGACTGGTTGCATTCTGATGTCAGTTGCTCTCACAGCGATTATTGTCTTACTAGTATTGGCTTCCGTGTTTGGAGCGATACTTGGCTTTGCGGCTATTCGTTTCAGAGTGGAGGGGAATCCAATTGTCGATCAGATCGACAATTTGCTCCCGCAAACGCAATGCGGACAATGCGGCCATCCTGGTTGCAGGCCATACGCGCAAGCCATTGCCGACGGCGAAGATATCAACAAATGTCCCCCAGGCGGCGAGACAACCATTCAAGCGTTGGCAGACCTACTCGACGTAGAGGTCAAACCCCTGGATGCCGAACACGGCGAAGAGAAAGCTAAGCAGGTC
>NZ_LWFT01000002.1:0-9641 GCF_001635105.1 Oleiphilus sp. HI0079 | reverse complement strand
CTGTTTGCATTACAGCAATGTGTAGCGAAGGGCTATCGAGTAATAGTGCCAAATCTGAAGGTCGCGTTTGATAGTGTGCCAAAACGAGCAGAGAGAAGACTGTGCGAATCTCTTGTTCTTTGTTATGTAAATCCGTTGGCCGAAACCAGGTTGTCGTTGGCGTATCATCGGCCTTAGATGGCTCCAATTTGTCAAATGGCGCATTAAGAATAAAGGCGTCATTGATGGTTTTTTCCAGAGCACAGCTGCTCGCCCAGCGAATCGGCTCTTCCAGCGTCAAGAACTTAGGCTGCTGCTTGCAGCGCTCGAGTATTTTATGGAGTTTCAGGTCAAAGCCGCGACCGCTTCCCTCATAGCCATGGAGTGTGCTCGCCAGTACTACTCGGGAATAGCGTCTAATAATGCTTTCTAGCACTGTTAGAGGCATGCTGGCCGCTTCATCAATTAGGACAAGCGCACATTCAAGTTTGCTATCGATCACCGCATTACTGGGCATGATCTTTAGCTTGGAGTGATCATCTGGGTTGTGTAGGTGTTGTGTGAAGTGCTTTCGCAGTACTTCGACGGATGTGCGTTGGTCGCTGACCAATACGATATTCCGCGTACGGTCCTGGTTGATCAACATTGCGGAGGCAACGCCTAGCGCGGTGGATTTTCCGCGTCCTCGATCTGCGCGAATGACGACAGGTCTATTGCGATGCCCAGTGACAGCATGTTCAATTCGTTCAACGCATTTCATTTGGCCTGGGTTGAGATGTATCGACTGGCTCTCAGCATATTGCGGAGGGGATTGTTGAATCCGCTCCTGCGGTAACTCATTGACCAAAGATTCAATGGCTTGTGTAAATCGTTTTTCATTTAATACAAGTGTGTTTGGACTCTCGCAGAATATTTGATACCAACGTTTCGCGGAGGGAAGCATTATTGCATCGGGGGAGGCGAGAGAGAGCAGTACGCCACCGCCGGCAAGCGTGCCGCTTAAAGCCGCTAGCGCATCTGGATTGGTAGCGGCAAGCAAGTCCCAAACCAAGAGCGACGTTTCTGTTCCGAGGCAAGTCTTAAACTTAGGTGGTTGTATCAGGGCATCGTTCGTTTCCGAAAACAGTAAGCGCTCATCGTTACTGAGCACTAGGGCTTTTTCTGTGAGCGTGTGCTGATGTCGTTCCGACAGATGAGCGCGGAGTGTTCGATAAGCGCTAAGCAGCCATTCTGGATTCCCCTCTAAAGCAATCGCGACTCGAACATTTTCAGTGTGTGCTTGCGCTAAAAGTGCGTGAAGGTTCATGGCTCTCTATCGACTAATGTTGATCTAATAGGGAAAATTTGCAGTGGTCAGGCTTGATTTTAATAATGTACTCGCTGACGCATCAATCGCAAGCAACATGGGCTTCAAATGAAAACGAAGCTACTGTGAAAAGCAAACAAAAAAGGGCCGCAATGTTGTTGATTACGACCCTTTCGTTGGCGACCTGCTTGGTTTCGACTCGTAAGGCCTGAGCTATTTGCTTAGGCTGCAGCGAGTTAGTAAAGCGCGGCCTCGTCATCGAGAACTTCGTGGATGATATCTAAGAAGATTTTATCCGCATCGCTGTGGTCTTCTGGAATGCGAACGATCGTGTTTGCGCTGATCTCCTCAGCGATAACGCGCATCGCATCAGGATCATCTTTATGCTTACGCGCAATTTCCATGCACTTCGTTGCTATGGTTGGATCAGATAACACCTTGCGAATAAAAACGCGCATTTCACTAATCACTTTAGCTTGGCGGCTTTCTTCAGCACCACTCATGGCCGTACTCCTTTGTTCATCTAATCTTCATGATCTTTATAATCGCCTTGAAAACAGCGTAGCGCAAGTTTATTGCGCTGACTTTTCGGGTTTCTGTCGAATCAGTGCTTCTTGACACACGGATGCAACTAACTCGCCCTTTTGGTTGTAAATATTTCCTCGATTGAAACCTCGACCAGCCGATGCACTTGGGCTATCCATGTCGTACAAAAGCCATTCATCCACGCGAAATGGACGGTGGAACCATAGAGCATGATCAATGCTCGCAACCTGCATGCCTTTTTGCGCAAAGCTCACGCCATGAGGAAGCATACTTGTGCCTAAGAGCCCGAAGTCTGATGCGTAAGTCAAAATGCATTGATGCAAATACTGGTCATCGGGAAGATCTCCTACTGCCCGAAACCAGTTTTGCTTATAGGGCTCTCGTATATCTGGTTTTGAGTAGTTTACTGGGTTGACAGGACGGATCTCGATCGGCCGATCACGCGTAAACTGCTCTCGTAGTTTTTCAGGTATCTGGTGTTTAAAACGTCGACGCATCTCTAGCTCTGAAAGTAGCACATCTGGCTCTTTGGCATCAGGCATATCAATCTGATGTTCAAACCCTGTTTCAGGCGCTTGAAATGACGCATTGAGAGTGAAGATCTCCTTATCATGTTGACGCGCAATGACGCGCCGAGCCGAAAAGCTTCCGCCATCTCGAAGCGTTTGTACTTCGTATTGGATAGGGCGCTTTGGATCGCCAGCACGAAGAAAATAGCCATGCATGGAGTGGGCAATGCGCTCTTCAACCGTTTTGTACGCAGCCATCATGGCTTGCCCGCAAACTTGTCCACCGAACACATTTGGAAAGCCAAGGTCTTCACTGCAACCTTCAAACTGGTTGTCCCCAGTCGCCTTTAGTTCAAGTACATTTACCAGTTGTTGAAGTACCGTGGTCATAACTTAAGCATACCTTACGATTTGATTGATTGGTGCTCATGGATGAGGTAGTTCACTTTCAGCGCATCATGAGCAGACATTTCCCAGAAGACTTCGGAAAGATAGGGTGGCGGGCCTTGGTGCGTTTGCCTTGCCCTATCATGCGTTGCCTGCTCTGGTTTTTTTGTTTTTGTAGGTCTCGTGTCTACGAGCATGAAAGTGACCTGACGACTGCACAGTCTTTTCATTGTAATAAAGACTGAATGGGTAATTATGAGATCCGATGTTCGCGCATAATTATGTCAGAGCCACTTTAATTAAAAAATGGACTTTTACGATGCTAACGAAACCTTAAGCTAGCCGTGAATCGGGGGTGCAAGCTTTGATAAGGCCTGTTTTTCTTTGGTTGCGTCGCCTGTTAAAGCAAAGCCTAGTAAGTCACCATCCGCATTCTTGAAAAGCGACTTGGAGCTGAAACCATCTGACTCACACTCCCACTCACCGTCGTTCGACAAGGGTGGAAGAACCACAACAGGGCAGGCCGGTGTTTTCACCATCACGGGCATCACGCCGTAACTTAGATTGGTCGGAGTGCCGTTAAGTGTCTTCGCTAGCGCGCGTGCTCCAGCCATTAAAGGAAGCACATATAACAGTACGTGGCCGTCGACTTCTGCACAATCGCCAATGGTAAATACATCTTTGGCTGATGTCATAAGGCTTCGATCGCAAACGATGCCTTTGTTTGTTTCAAGACCAGCCTCCTGAGCAAGGCGTGTGTTTGGTTTCAGGCCAATGGCACTGACAGCCAAATCAGCCTCGATCTTTTCGCCACTATCTAGCGTGATAATCACCGACGATTCAGTTTCCTCAATAGCGACTACATTTTGATTCAAATGTAAGTGCGCACCGGCGTCTCTCAATGCCCGTGTAACGCATTTTGACGCCTCTATCGGTAGGAGCGTGTCTAGAACTTCGCTGCTTGGACCGATGAGATCGATGTCGTAGTCTCCGTTTAAGAGATCATTTGCGTATTCGCAGCCGATTAAACCGGTCCCAATAATAGCGATGCGTTTCACTCCGGCACATTTTTCCCGAAAGATACGGTAGTCATCCATGTCGTTAACAGAGCAAACTCGCTCTGCTGTGTTCGCTACAAACGGGAGTACATTGACCTCTGCGCCCGTTGCGAGAACCAACTTGTCATAGCTCACGCTGCTGCCGTCGACTGACAGTGTTTTTGCCGAGGTGTCGATAGCCTGAACGATCGCGTGTGTGCGCATAGACATGTTCAATTGTTCTGACATGTCGCTGGCGCTTGCCATTTCCAGCTCTTTTGCCGACTTGGCTTTCGTAAAGCCGGTTGAGAGCATCGGCTTGGAGTAGGAAGTGCCGTCGTCTGCTGTGATCATTAACAACGGTGCTTCGCTATTCAGCTTGCGAAATTCGCGGGCTACCGCGTAGCCGGCCATTCCTGAACCGATTATGACAATTGGATCAGCCATTAAATTTCAACCATTTCGAAGTCTTCTTTACCAACACCGCAATCGGGGCATTCCCAGTCATCTGGAACATCTTCCCACTTGGTGCCTGGCTCAATATTGTCGTCTGGCCATCCCTCGGCTTCATCGTAAATTAAACCGCAGACAACGCATTGCCACTTCTTCATAATTACCTCTCGTTTTTCGTTTGACCAGATCGCCATTTATCAGGCGGCCTAATGTAACGAATCAATGAATCTCGCTCAATGAAATATTATACGCTTGGTTTATTTAAGCGGCCTTCGTTATACTCATCCGCCAACGTGGGTGGCTGCTTAGGCTAGGCTACAACGCCTCATACGACCTGATTTTTGATCGCACGAAAGGTGAGTTTTTGCACAAGCCGCATTCTAATTGGCATGCCTATCGGCGCGTACCAGCCTCATTTATGCCTCGTCAGTGGCAGAAGTGGGTATTGGATAGAGGATCCTTAACCAAACGGTTGCAGCATGCTTCAAATGACGACTTTTATGTTCGGGTAAAGAAGCAGAGCATTACGCGTCCCTCTTTAAGTGAGCGTAAGGTGCTTAAACTGGCGCTTGGTCGTCAGGCTCTTATTCGGGAGGTAGAGCTGGTGTGTCACGATGAGGTCTGGGTTAGGGCTCGAAGTGTTATCCCTTTATCTACCCTCAGTGGAGAAGAACGACAGCTTCGTTCCTTGGGAAATAAACCGCTCGGTGCGTTTTTGTTTGCCTCGCGTTCCATGAAGCGTGAGCAATTGGAGATCAGCCGATACATTGACAGCTCCGGTGCTTCGTTTGCACGTCGCTCAGTCTTTAGGCTGCATAAAAAGCCTTTACTGGTTGTGGAGCATTTTTGTAATGCCGTTATTGGTGCGCGTTAGAAGATGATAGTAAGAGTGAAACATAAGCTGAACAAGTGGGCTACCGAGTCTGGTTTTATCGATCATAAAACCATGGAGTTTCTGCGCCTTGCCCGTTTTGATAAGCCGATTGGTACGTTTCTCGTATTGTGGCCTGCCATGTGGGCACTTTGGATTGCCAGCGAGGGAGTGCCTAGTTTAAAACATTGTATTGTGTTTGTGCTGGGTGCGGTTGTGATGCGCGCGGCCGGTTGCGTCATCAACGATATTGCAGACCGGAATATTGATGGTCATGTTGAACGGACAAAGGCGCGTCCCCTTGCTCGCGGAGCCTTAAGTTTGAAGGAGGCGCTGAGCTTTTTTCTCATTCTTTGCTGTATCGCGTTGGGACTTGTTCTCTGCCTGAACAACTTCGCCATCTTTTGGTCGTTTGGCGCACTGGCTTTAGCTTGTATTTATCCATTCATGAAGCGCCATACGTTCCTACCGCAGGTGTTTCTTGGTGCCGCCTTTGCTTGGTCGATCCCGATGGCTTTTGCTGCGGTAACCGAGTCGGTACCCGCTCTGGCATGGATTCTCTTTACAGCAACGCTTCTCTGGACCGTTGCCTACGACACGATCTACGCGATGATCGATAGAGAAGATGATCTTAAGATTGGCGTGAAGTCGACCGCCATTCTTTTTGGCTCTGCTGATCGCGCGATTATTGCAGCGTTGCAAGTGTTGTTTGTGCTTGCACTTTGTTTGCTCGGCGACCAACTCAGTCTCGGCAGTTTCTATTTTCTATCTGTTGTCGCCGCATCCGTGCTCCTTGTTTACCAGCAGCATTTAATCCGCTTGCGTTACAAAGAGGATTGTTTCAGGGCATTTCTCAACAACAACTGGGTTGGCTTGTTAATTTTTATTGGTATTGTGCTGGACTACGCGGTTCGGTGATCGTAGATATCTAAATTCCATTCCTGTCATATACTTGTAACATGCCTTTTATGTAATACCGCATACTCAGTGCATGAGAATCGTTAGTTTTTAATTAGCAGCGACTCAAGCCAGTCCAATCCAAGATGTGGGAATAGGTAATGTCAGACAAAAAGATTCTAATTGTTGATGATGAATCCGCTATTCGTGAAATGATCGCTGTAGCTTTGGAAATGGCGGGTTACGAATGTTTGGAAGCAGACAACGCGAGGGATGCGTACACTTACATTGTGGATCAGCGGCCCGACATGATTTTACTTGATTGGATGCTTCCTGAAACAAGCGGAATCGAACTGGCTCGTCGCCTAAAGCGGGACGAATCCACGGCAGACATTCCGATTATCATGATCACTGCAAAAACCGAAGAAGATAACAAAGTGCAGGGTCTAGAGGTTGGTGCTGATGATTACATCACCAAGCCTTTTTCGCCGCGAGAACTTGTTGCACGGTTGAAAGCTGTTTTGCGTCGCGCAACGCCGCAAGGCGTAGAGTCAGCGATCAATATCGACGGTTTAGAGCTTGATCCCGTTTGTCACCGAGTTACGTCGAACGATGCAGAACTCGCAATAGGGCCAACTGAATACAAGTTACTGCAGTTTTTTATGACGCACCAGGATCGCGTTTACACCCGTGCACAGTTGCTAGACCTTGTTTGGGGCGGTAATGTTTATGTTGAGGAACGTACGGTAGATGTGCATATTCGCCGGCTGAGAAAAGCGCTTGGTGAAGCACATGATTACTTGGTGCAAACTGTGCGTGGCACTGGATATCGATTTTCCACCAAAACCTCGCATTAATCCGTTAAGATAAGTCCAACTGATGGTACGGTTCTAGAGGATAGGAGCCCAATGCATAAAAGAGCTTCCGAGCACCTGCGTTTTATGATTTGGGTTTTGCTAACAGCAGTGTTGTTCGGCTTAATCATTGATGAGCTGATCTTCGTACTGCTACTGTCCTTCATTGCATACTCGGTATGGACTGTCCGTCAGGCTTTGCGCCTTCATACTTGGCTCTATTCTCCGAATAAAGACGAAACGATTCCAGAGAGCTATGGCTTGTGGGGCGATTTGTTTGAAGGCCTCTACCATAGCCAGCAGCAAAACCTGAAAGCCAGAGATCGTTTAAGTCGAATGATTAATCGGGTTCGCTCATCGGCTAACGCACTAAGAGATGGCGTGGTGATGACCAATGCCATAGGTCAGCTGGATTGGTGGAATGACGCGGCAACGCGACTATTTGGTTTTGATGAAAAAAAAGATCAGGCGCAACTTATTACCAACCTGTTTCGAGACCCCGAGTTCATTGCCTACTTTGAACAGAAACAGTACGACGACCCTCTAGAGATTAACTCCCCAACCGATCCAAACCTGATACTGAGAATACATATTACGCTTTTCGGTGAAGATGAGCGCCTTATGTTGGCTCAGGACATCACGCGGCTTCATCATCTCGAGCAAATGCGCAAAGATTTTGTGAGTAATGTTTCGCATGAGATGCGCACGCCTTTGACCGTTATACGAGGTTACGTCGAAACCATGCTAGATAGTCCAGATGCACCTAGTCGCTGGCAGCGAGCATTGCGCTCTATGGAGGGCCAGACGCAACGTCTTGAAGCGATTATTAGTGACCTGATGTTACTTGAAAAATACGAATCGAAAGACGGTTCGGACATGGAAGGCGAAGTAGACATGTCGGCGCTAATTCAGAGTGTCTGCAAAGATGCCGAGCTCTACAGTGGTGATCGTAAACATTCCATTCGCATTGAGCTTGATAGTCTCTCAACTGTGTGGGGCATTGAGAGTCAGTTGCGTTCAGCGGTCTCTAACCTTGTCTTTAACGCTGTGAAATATACCCCGGCGGGTGGCGATGTTTTGATAAAGTGGCTGCAGGATCACGCTGGTTGCCACTTGTTGGTCAAGGACACCGGTTGCGGTTTTGACCCCGTTCATATTCCGCGACTTACGGAGCGGTTTTATAGGGCGGACCCAAGCCGCAACCAGAATACTGGAGGCTCAGGCCTTGGATTGGCCATTGTAAAGCACGTGTTGATTAACCATAGCGCAACGCTTGAAGTAAACAGTGTGCTCAATCAGGGAAGTGAATTTACCTGCCACTTCCCAAATCAACGGATTATTGATCACTCTAGTTCTGTGCAACAACAGCGCTAACGGTAGATTCTTTTTTCACCCAAAAAACGACCCCGCCGCAGACAGCCGCAGGTAAAATAATCAGGTTGATGATTGGTACCAGCGTTAGCCCAAAAGTGCACAGGCCAAAGCCCAGCGCTGCGCCACGGTGCTGACCCAAGATTTTCCTTAAGTCATCAAATGAAACGCCATTATTGTCGGCAGGATAGTCGACATATTGTATCGCCATCATCCAGCCTGAGAAAACGATCCACACAATCGCTACAATCGCATTCACGCCAGGGATCAATCCGAGAACAAACAGCGCCAATACGCGCGGTAAATAGTACATGAGTTTGCGCAGCTCGCGGAAAACGGTTCTTGGAATCAGTTTGAGTATTTCAGGTAGTGTAAATGCGGAGTCGTTCTTTTTGCCGGTGAGTTTCTGCTCGACAACTTCTGCGAGAAAACCATAGAACGGAGCACCGATTAAATTGGCGCTGGAAACAAATGCGTAAAACACCAGAAGAATCATCGCGATAAGATAGATTAGCCAGAACGCCCATTCGAGAAAAGAGAGCCATTCAGGAATCCATGACATCAGATACGCCATGCCATCGGCATACAATGCTTGCGCCCACATGAACAACAAAATAAATAAGGCGACATTGGCAAGAAGAGGAACCAGTAAAAACCAGCGCAATCCTGGAGAGAGCGCGAGCTTGAGACCTTCCATGAGATGGCTGGAGCCAGTAAAAAACGTATTTACCATAAATGAAATCCGTGTGTAGCGTTGAGCGTCTGCCTATAATAAACGCTTTCTTTACGACTTAGGTGACTAATCTTGAGCGATATCAACATTCAGTATGCGGATGAAGCGGTGGTCGTGGTGAATAAGCCGTCTGGCTTGCTCAGTGTCCCAGGCCGTGGAGAAGACAAGCAAGATTGCGTGGTGCGTCGCGTTCAGCAAACCTTCCCGACGGCACGGATCGTACATCGCCTAGATTGCGCAACATCTGGTCTTATGGTGTTGGCACTGAGCGCGGATGGTCATCGGGAATTAAGTCGACAGTTCCATGATCGTGAGGTTTCAAAGGCCTATGTTGCGCTTGTTTATGGAACCGTTGAAGCTGACGAAGGGCAGGTGCGCTTACCCTTAATGACCGACTGGCCAAATCGACCCAAACAAATGATTAGTGAAGATGGCAAGCCGGCGCATACCGATTACAAAGTGCTAAGCCGAGAGAGCGACCATACTCGTGTCTTGCTCACGCCCGTAACAGGACGAACCCACCAACTCCGCGTGCATATGCTATCGCTTGGGCATCCTATTCTTGGTGATCGACTCTATGCGGCAGGGGATGTGCTTGCAGCTTCAGATCGGCTCATGCTGCATGCTTGGCAGCTTGGGTTCATGCATCCTGAGAGCGGCGAATCGCTCTTTTTTGATCCCGAGGCACCATTCTGAAG
>NZ_LWFT01000001.1:0-26255 GCF_001635105.1 Oleiphilus sp. HI0079 | reverse complement strand
CTTAACCCAGTTGAAAAACCGCATGTATTTCGACGCCGAATACGAAAAAGAGTGGCAGCGCAGTGCACGCCTAAAATCCTGCATCTCTATTTTGATGGTTGATCTGGACTACTTTAAAAAGCTAAACGATACCTACGGCCATTTGTTTGGCGATGAAGCGCTTCGCTCGGTCGCAGAATGCCTAGAGAAAAATGTCATGCGGCCTGCGGATTGCGTTGCAAGATATGGCGGCGAAGAGTTTATCATTATGTTGCCAAACACCAATGAGGAGGGCATTAGGATTGTTGCCGAGCGTTTGACCCGCGCAATATCAGAGCTTAGCTTTGAAAGTGAGCGAGAACCCGTCCAAGTAACCTGTTCAATCGGTGGCGCCACCGCCTACCCTCATCCAGAGCACGAACATTCAGAGCTTGTCAAAAAGGCGGATACGGCACTCTACGAAGCGAAGGAAAGCGGCCGAAACAAATACGTCATCGATACAGAGAATCTAGACCCGCAAATACCGCGTATCGGCCGATAGACTAAGCCCGATCAAATCACCCTCTCAAAAAGCTACCTTTCAGACGTAGGCGGCAAAGCATAACTTCCCGTCACATGGGCTACTAACTCTCTAGACTTTGAGGTATAGATTTCCACCTCACAATACGCAATCCGCTTACCCAACTTCAGTATCTTGCCTTCAGCGAGAATATCAACCTCGCCCGGTCTCTGCATAAAATTGATGTTCAGATTACTTGTGACGGCCATCGAAACCTCCCCTAACGCGCCGAGTATTGCAGCATACATCGCAGTGTCACCTGCGGCCATCAGCACCGGACCAGACACACTTCCTCCTGGTCGCTTATTCTTGTTGTCAAAAGGGATACGAATCAAACAGGTATGATCGCTTATTCTTTCAACACGTAAATCGATATCCTCAGCCATCGGAATCCAGCTCCGAATCAGTTCCTGAACCTCTTTTGCCGCCAAAGCCATTAACTTATCCCCAGATAATCAAAACTAGACTATACGATTAAACCAAGGCTCATTAAAATAGGCGCCTTACTAAAGCTATGGCGGTGCCCACTCAATCAAATACGGTTGGCACCCTAAATGTCTAGAATCACTACAGGACTCACATCGCAAATGCGTGCAAGCCGTTTTCTTATCGCAACCCACAAAGAAACCCCATCCGATGCGGAGGTTATTAGTCATCAACTAATGCTGCGCGCAGGTCTCATTCGCAAACTCGCCGCAGGTCTTTACAACTGGCTACCGATGGGGCTTCGGGTGCTTCGAAAAGTAGAAAGCATTGTTCGCGAAGAAATGGACAGAGCCGGCGCCCAAGAACTTCTGATGCCCGTTGTGCAACCCGCAGAGCTCTGGGAAGAATCTGGTCGCTGGCAGCAGTATGGTGGCGAACTTTTGCGCGTCAAAGACCGTCATGACCGCGACTTCTGCCTTGGCCCTACTCATGAAGAGGTAGTCACCGACATCATTCGTGATGAACTAAAAAGTTATAAGCAATTACCTGCAAACTTTTACCAAATTCAAACAAAGTTTCGAGATGAGAGAAGGCCCCGCTTTGGCGTCATGCGAGCGCGAGAGTTCGTCATGAAGGACGCATATTCGTTTCACGCGAGCAAAGAGTCTCTAGATGAAACGTACAACATCATGCACGACGCGTATGTCCGTATTTTTGAGCGTCTTGGCTTAGACTTCAGACCTGTGCAGGCTGACTCAGGCAGCATTGGTGGTAGCTCTTCACATGAGTTTCACGTTCTGGCTAGCTCAGGTGAAGACGACATCGCATTTTCGACAGAAAGCCAATACGCAGCCAATATCGAAAAAGCCGAAGCAGTTGCTCCAGCTGGCGAGCGCGCCAACCCTAGCCAAGCTATGACAGAAGTTGCTACACCGAATCATAACAGCATAGCCGATGTATCCAAGCTACTTTCACTTGCCCCGGAACAATGCGTCAAAACACTGATCGTTTTAGGCGAAGCAGAAGAAGACGAAACCGCGCCACTTGTCGCGTTGACACTACGCGGAGATCACGAACTCAACGAAGTAAAAGCAGAAAAACTCGAAGGTATTGCTTCGCCGCTCCAGTTCGCTCCGGAAGAGCGCATTGAAGCAGAGATCGGTGCGAAAGTCGGCTCCTTAGGCCCTGTGGGATTAAGCATTCGCACAATTACTGATTTCAGCGCCGCCCATGCGAGTGACTTCTGCTGCGGAGCCAACAAAACCGGCTTTCACCTCACAGGTGTAAACTGGGAGCGCGACCAAGAGCTCGGCGAAACAGCCGATCTACGCAATGTTGTAGAAGGTGATCAAAGCCCTGATGGAAAAGGCACAATTACAATCAAACGCGGCATCGAGGTTGGCCATATTTTCAAACTGGGCGACAAATACAGCTCGGCAATGAATGCCTCGGTCCTTGATGAGAATGGCAAGGCAAAAATCATGGAGATGGGCTGTTATGGCATCGGTGTTTCGCGCATTGTTGCAGCAGCCATCGAACAAAATCATGACGACAACGGCATTATTTGGCCAGCCGCAATGGCACCGTTTCAGCTAGCCATCATCCCACTCAATATGCACAAGTCCGAAGTCGTCGCAAGCAAGGCAGAAGAGCTTTACCAAGCGCTTCAAGCAAAAGGCATTGATGTGCTCATGGATGATAGAAATGAACGCCCCGGGTTTAAGTTCGCCGACATGGAACTGATCGGCATACCTCATCGCGTCGTGATTAGTGACCGTGGATTAAAGAACGGCACGCTTGAATATAAAGGCCGCACAGATGATGAAAACCAGGAGTTCTCGGTAGACAATGCAGTTGATGAAATTTGTAAGCAACTTGGCATCGCCTAGCTTAATCTACAGAATCGCCTTAAGAACGGCCATTACCCGCGCCATTACTTTTGCCGCAGCGCTTTGCTTTATGCCGATTCAAAGCGCGTTTGCGACTCAGGAGCCCGATGCCGAGTTAACCGAGATCCTTCGAGAAACAGTAAATGACGCGGCTAGCTTCAACGATCGTTTTGATGCCGAAGTTTGGCTTGTGGATATGTCTAGTCGGCTCAGTCGATACATTAAGAGCCCGACTGAACGCGTTGCTTTCCTAAAGATGGTACATGCAGAGGCAAGCCGCGCGGGTCTCGAGCCCGAGCTTGTTCTCTCGGTCATTCATGTCGAGAGCGCCTTTAATCGCTTTGCTATTTCTGTTGTCGGCGCACAGGGATTGATGCAGGTGATGCCATTCTGGAAAAATGAGATTGGCCGTCCGGAAGATAATTTGATGGATATGGCGACGAATCTCAGATACGGCTGCACCATCCTAAAGCACTATCTCGATCGAGAAAAAGGCAACCTTATTCGCGCTTTAGCTCGTTATAATGGCAGCCTTGGCCGAACCAAATACCCAGAAAAAGTACTCTTATTTTGGGAACGCTATTGGTTTGTTAGACACGTATAAAACACCATGCAAGAACTGATCATTGACCTAAGTATTCACCGCGAAGAATGGCTTCGACTGTACAGAGGAGAGGCACAGATTGTTCGCACAAAAAGCCGCGATGGACGAAGCGTGCAATTCCCAGCCAATATTCTAAGCTCATTCACTAGCCATGACGGCGTTAAGGGAAGCTTTATCATTCAGTTTGATAACAACGGAAAATTTCACTCCATTCAACGGCTCGCTTAGTCTGCCGGTACGTTTAGCAACCAAGGAAAAGATAATGCCTCAACTAACAACTCAAGATGTGCTTCGACTTCCCGAACCTGAGCTGGTTGCAGCGCTCAAAGCGATGTCAGTCGAGCAACTTGAACAGCATGCAGAGGGAGTTATTTCTGAATTAGGGAGCGATGACTATTCTGGAATCATGAAAATCGTTATGAAAGCCCTGGAAAGCCAGCCAACCCAAACAAACCGATTCACACAGATTCAAAACATTCTGCGCGACACGCTCCCAAACAAAGCGCATATGAGTGACATATACCAACGGCTTGCCAGTATGATCATGTTGATATTAATGCGTAAATACAAAGATATACTGACCGGAAAATAAACCCTCCACCCTAGCTGCCTCAGAAAATGTCCAAGCAATAAATAACAGCTGAAGAAGGGCTAACTATGACGGCCTTTGAGGCAAAAGATCACGCACCTCCTGATCAACCGAACGCATCCGTAAATCTCGTTGCGGAAATGGTATCTCGATATTGTACTCAGCCAGCTTGCTTTCAATTTCCCATAGATACATCCCTACGGGATGCTTATCAGTAGGCAGCTGATTTCCCCTCACCCAAATCACAAGCTCAAAATCCAGACTACTATCACCAAAATTAATCAACCACACATCAGGCTTGTTTTTACCATGATTCAACGTAAACGGAAGCATCAATGCAGCTTCAGTCGCCGCGCGCTTCACAAGCTCTTTGTCTGTGCCATAAGCAACACCAAAAGGAATATGTAAACGGCGACGGTCATCGTTGAGCGTATAATTAATCACTCGACCAGAGATAAACTCTGAGTTTGGGACCATAACATCGATATTATCCCAAGTAGTCACCTGAGTACTTCTGACGTTAATCGCTTTGACGCGCCCCCGTGTTCCTGAATCCAACTCAATCAAGTCGCCTACTTTAATCGGACGCTCAAACAGCAAAATCAAACCGGAAATAAAATTATTGAATATAGATTGTAGGCCGAAACCAATACCTACACTCAGGGCACCCGCGACGATTGCGAGCTCCGTAAAATCGATACCCAGAAGACCAAAACTGACCAGAATCGCGACAAGCAGAATCACATAATGCAGAAGTCGACCGAGAGTAAACATGCCAGAAGCAGAAAAACCTGCGTGCTTCAAAGGAAGGTTGTTCAAAAAACGGCGCAACACAGAAGACAAAACGACCGATGCGAGCATCACCCCAACAACCCAAACCAAATCGACCACTGAGATAGCCGTGTCACCGACATGAAAAAGTGCATCGCTTGTGGCGGAAGAATACCACTCGGCGAAGTCATGAAGAGCGCTCCTGGACTCTTCGACTGCGGAATCACTTATGTCGCTAACACTAGTCGCATTAGATACAAAACTTAGCATCGTCAGCGCGAGGCAACAGATAATTTTCGACGTCATCATAAAGACCTTCTGCCAAACACAAAGAACATCAGCTTGATCGAGCAAATCTTACACGTTCGCGAAATTTAAGCTCTATTTCGTAGAATTTCGCTGCCGTAACGCTTCAAATAGAAATACACCTGTTGCGACCGAAACATTCAGACTACTCACTGAACCAGCCATCGGTATCTGACTAAGCTGATCACAGTGCTCTCGTGTCAGGCGACGCAATCCACTACCCTCTGCACCCATAGCGATGGCCATCGGGCCCTTGAAGTCGGCCTGATAAATCGTACTCTCACCTTCGCCTGCCGCTCCTGTAATCCAGATACCTCGATCCTGAAGCGAACGCATTGTGCGCGCTAGATTCGTTACCCGCACTAACGGTACCTGATCGGCCGCACCCGAGGCGACATTACGCGCGACCGCATTGAGCGGCGCTGCCTTATCTTTGGGTGTGATTAGCGCATGTACACCAGCCGCATCAGCGGAACGCAAACACGCACCTAAGTTATGAGGATCGGTCACTGAATCCAGGATAAGCAAAAAAGGCGGCACATCAAGAGCATCCAACAGAGCTTCTAGATCATTTTCATTAAGCTCTTTACTTGGCTCAACAAGAGCGACAACGCCTTGATGACGACCTCTTACTAAATCATCCAGCTCGCGCCGAGGACTAAGGCTAAACGGAATATTGTGTTCATTCGCTAACTGCAACAAGGCTTGCAATCGCTTGTCATCGCGCCCTTTCATGACGACCAAGCGCTCTATTCGAGCATGGTCTCGCTCCAGTAAAGACTCAACGGCATGAATGCCAAATACGGTATCTAACTTGCTCATCTTGACTCTTTGAACTTAATCTTCTGATTCTTCACTGCGCTTTTTAGCTGCATTCACGGGGTGTAACTTTGCTCTTCGACGAGGACCCGCATTATCATGCAAGGGCGCCTCACCTTTTACTGGCAAGCTCGGTGCTTTTAAATCAGCACCCACTTTCAAAGGCTTCCCTTTGCTTTTTACTCTTGGATGCTCTTTCGAAGACGAACCTTTACCTCTAAGTTTGCCGCGACTTTCATCTTTACCTTTGTTGTGCGCACCCGAACTGTCGGAACTGGCACCAGCCTTCACCTTAGACTTGGATTTAGGTGCTTTATAAACCCCAGCCCCTTTACCTGCGCTTTTGGGATCACGATCTGATCTCGGACCTTTGCGCCCCTTTGCACCGCGACGATCACTATTTCGATCATTACTTCTATCACGACCACCACCCTTTCGAGATTCGTCAGCACGTTTACCTGAGCGCCCTTTACTATTTTTAAAGGTTTTCCCCTGGCTCATCAGCGTCAAATCGATCTTACGTTCTTCTAGGTTAATGGCTGCAACCTGCACCACAACCGGGTCACCCAGAGCAAAACGCTTCCCTGTTCGCTCTCCCGTCAATCGTTGCTTCTGCTTATCGAATTGATAGAAATCCCCCTCCAAAGTCGCTACATGAACCAAGCCTTCAACATAAAGATCGGCCAATTCGACAAAGAAACCAAAGCTTGTCACCGCCGCTATCAAGCCATCAAAGGTTGCACCAAGGTGCTGCTGGAGATATTCACATTTCAGCCAATTCGTTACATCACGTGTCGCGTCATCTGCGCGTCGCTCCGCCATAGAGCAATGCTCACCCAAGTACACAACTCGCTCAAAATCATATGGGTATGTGTGCTTGCCAGCCTGCTGTTCAGGATGACGGCGCACTTGCTGACTATTTCGATTGCTATAGATCACGGATTTGATGGCACGGTGCACCATCAGATCTGGGTAACGACGGATCGGAGAGGTAAAATGCGCGTAATGATCATACGCCAGACCAAAGTGCCCTTTTTCTTCAGGGCTATAGACCGCTTGACTCATAGAGCGCAACATCATGGTTTGAATCACGCTAAAGTCTGGCCGCTCTGCTATTTCCTTAAAAAGATTCTGGTAATCAGCGGGCGCTGGGGTTTCACCACCATACAGTTGCAAGCCAAGCTCTGATAAAAAAGCGCGCAAATTAGTGAGTTTTTCTTCGCCCGGCCCTTCGTGAACACGATACAGCGCCGGAAGCTTTTCAGAGATCAAAAATTCGGCCGTCGCCACATTAGCGCATAACATGCACTCTTCAATAATCTTGTGCGCATCGTTACGCTCTCGAGGCACAATCGCCTCAATTTTCCGTTCTTCGCCAAAAATAATTTGCGTTTCGACCGTTTCAAAGTCGATCGCGCCACGCTCTGTTCGCCGAGCACGTAAAGCCGTATAAAGAGCGTATAGATCATAAATCTGCGGCAAGCGCTCGGCAAAATCCTCGCACAACTGAATGCCTTCCGAGGTATCCGCTTCATCGAGAATCGTGCCTACTTGGTTATAGGTAAGGCGAGCATGACTATGCATTACGGCCTCATAAAAATAACTCTGCTCAACCTCTCCTTTCTCACTCAACTCCATTTCACAAACCATGCACAGCCGATCAACATTCGGATTCAGCGAACACAAACCGTTGGATAGAAGCTCTGGCAGCATTGGCACTACATGATCAGGAAAATAAACCGAGGTTCCGCGCTTGTTGGCCTCGATATCAAGAGGACTATTGATACTGACGTAATGACTGACGTCGGCAATCGCAACATACAGACGCCATCCACCCTCGGTGCGTCGCTCACAGTAAACTGCGTCATCGAAGTCTCGCGCATCCTCACCATCAATGGTGACCAAAGGTAAATGACGAAGATCTATTCTTGCGACCTTGTCGTCTTCAGTGACCTCTGCTTTGAAATTCTCGATCTGCTCAACAAGGTCAGCAGGCCACTCATTCGGGATGTTATGAGAGCGAATAGCCACTTCGATCTCCATACCTGGCGCCATATGATCACCAAGCACCTCCAACACCTCGCCAATCGCATGCTCTCGCTTGGAGGGGTATTGCAGAATTTTGGCGACAACATACTGCCCATGTTTTGCGCCATTCAAATTTTCTGTCGCAACAATAACTTGCTGCGTTTCGCGAACACTTTCTACTTCAATGAAGTTCAGGCCACTTTCAAAAAAGATTCGCCCAACGACCTCCTTTGTGTTGCGCTCAAGCACCTCGACAATTACCGCATGACCTCGCCCTTTCGCATCAACATGATCAACACGCACCAAGACGCGATCGTCATGAAACACACTTTGCATCTGTTTTGCAGAAAGCAGAAGATCGTCACCGCCTTTCTCGAGTTTAACGAAACCAAAGCCATCACGATGACCAATGACAGTTCCTTTGAGAAGATCTACTTTCGCGGAAGGTAAATACTGCTGACGCCGGTTGCACACGAGCTGCCCGTCTCGGCACATTGCAATAAGACGACGACGCAGCGCTTCGAAACCTTCCGGGTCAGAAATTTTCAGAAAGTGCGCGATCTCAGGGTGGGTTAGCGGCTTTTTTAGCTCCGCCAGGGTATCGAGAATATGTTCACGGCTCGCAATCGGTTGCGCGTATTTTTCTGCTTCTCGTTGGGAGTTTGGATCTTTGTTTGGTGCGCTGTTTTTATTAGCACTGCTTTTTTTCTTGGTCGCTTTGTCTTGCGGAGTAGAATTTTCGTCTTCAGGTTTGCTCATTCAGGGGCACATAAAAATGGATGTAAGCGCTTAGTATAGTCTTTATCCTTGCGCAGCGCGATCAATGGCTGGCATGGTCGTTCAAGTGTTTAAAGCCCTTTCTCAAATACTGCATCTGATCCTCAAGAATATTATGGTTCTGCAAGTAGAGAAGCTCAGAAAAGGTCGGCTTGAAAGGCACAGCAAGCAAAGGCATATTTGCCTCTTCGGGTAAGCGCGCGCCTTTTCTTTGATTACAAGGCTTACATGCAGACACGACGTTTGTCCAAACATCTTGTCCACCACGAGACCGCGGAAGGACGTGATCTCGCGTCAGCGACAAGCGGGACAGCTCCTGCCCGCAATACATACACATATGCTGATCTCGACGAAATAGATACTTATTCATTAGCGGGATATTAATCGCATGAGAGACTACAGTGCCATCAACGGCGATAATCGGTGCTAGTCGAATAATCGACTGCTCACCGTGACGATTAACACCGCCATGCATTACTAGGCTCTTTTCACCAAACGCCCAGAGTACCTTCCCATTGCAGACCAAATTTGTTGCGGCCTCTTTAGAGATCCAGCGTATCGGCTGACCACTCTTGTCAATTTTGAGAATCGCTTGATTGAATGTAGTACTAATTCCTTGTTGAGACACTTGCTGCAGCACTGGTAGATCCTCGCATCGTTACACTTTTGTGTTCGACCACTTTAAGAACACTAACTTCAAACTATGACCGTTTTAAGTCAGTTCCAGCAGACTAAAAACTGCCAACCTTACGAACCTGCTCACATTTTAGCCACATAGCATATAAAAAAGCCAAACTGTTTCTTGGTTTTAATAAACAGACTTTGATTGTTGAAACGTAGCCATTACAAAATGTTACATAGCATTGAGCTGAATTGATGGCGTTCCGTATTTTTACTTTTGTTTTGTTCCATACAAATCAGCTGTACGTAAAATAGCCAACCCAATGCACTGACAGCCGTAACAGAAAGAGGTCGTTACGATGAAAGACTCAAATGAAAGCTCTAAGCGCAAGCTAGGGGATATCGATGTGAGACAAACCGGCTTAGGTTTAATAGATCTTCCTAGCTTCGACACCCTGGTAGAGTTGGCAAGGGAAAAGCCAGAAGAGCTTGAACAGCTGCGCCAGCGGATTACCCGCGACGTGATAAGCAGCGCCCCAAATCACATGCAAGAACGCCTGAGCGGATTACAATTTCAAATCGATATGGAACGTCGCAGGAGCAGCTCAGCCGTTAGCGCCTGCTTAAAAATTTCATCAATGATGAACGAGGCCTTAGTAGACCTGCGAGAAGCCCTTTCAAATCCTGAGGAATTCTTGCGAAACAGACCACAACACCGCGCCGACGTTCTCGACTTCTCGAGCGCGCGAGCCAAGAAGCTCCTTGCTGATTAACACTTATATTAGGCCCCGACTTTGGGTACACTCGGGGCCCATTATAAATCGCCTCCTAGGAACTCCTTCCGCATCATGCGAACAATAAGACCCGAATACCGATACAGTAACTTCATCCACCCAAAATATTTAGGAACTTGGCTATTAATTGGCTTAATGTTTCTTATTTCTTTTCTTCCCTATTCAAGTAAGCAAAAGCTAGGCGCATGGCTTGGCATGCGGCTGTATAAGCTTGGCGGGAGCCGATATAAAACTGCGCGTGGAAATATACGAGCCTGCTTTCCTGAATTAAGCGAAGCGGAGCAAGAAGAACTGATCAAGCAAACGTTTATTTCCAATGCGATTGGTTACGTCGAAAACACAATTGGCTGGTGGAGACCTCTTGAGCCCTATTTTGAAAAACTTGAAGTACACGGAAAGGAGCACCTAGACGAAGCTTTAGGGCGAGGCAAAGGCGTCTTACTTGTTGGCGGGCATTTCAGCATCATGGATTTTGCTGGCCCTCTTGTGCACCATGTCACCACATTCAATTACATGTATCGTCCGCAAAACAACAAGTTACTAGATGCATTTATTGAACGGCATCGCATGCGTTATAGCCAAGAAAAGTTCACTAAACGCGAACTCAAAGATATGAACGAATTCATCAAACAAGGAAATCTAGTTTGGTATGGACCGGACCAAGATGTTGGAGTCGGGCCTAAACGCGGCATATTTGCGCCCTTCTTTGGCGTACCTTGCGCAACACTCACAACCCCTGAGTGGATTGCCCGCGAGACCGGCTGTACTGTTATACAAATGGCGCAGTTTCGTGAAGGCGATGGCGTCTATAGCGTGCATTTCTTCCCTATCCTTGAGGGTTTTCCGAGCGATAATGCGCTAGAAAATGCGGCCCGGATAAATAAAGGCCTGGAAGAGTCTATTCGAATCCATCCTGAGCAATATTTATGGCTACATCGCCGCTTTAAAACACGTCCTGAAGGGGAACCAAGTTTATACGATTAACGTTGCATCGGGACGACAAAAACACATTAAATATCAAAACGATCACGCTACTTTGAAAAAACAATATGCGCTTTCAAAACCTAAATAGCTTTAACCCGTTCAACACGAGAATTGGCCTGGCTTTGGGCGGTGGTGCTGCCAAAGGGGTCGCACACATTGGCGCCCTCAAAGCCCTTCAAGAAGAAGGTATCGACGTAGATTGCATCTCTGGCACGAGTATTGGTGCCTTCGTTGCGAGTTACTATGCCTTTGGCAAAAGCATTGACGAGATGCGAGAAGTGGCACTCAATCTTACATTCAAGAGCATGGCGAGCTTTAGTTGGAAAGCATCCGGAGGCTTATTCTCGACTGATGCGGTGCGCGAGATGTTAATCAGAGATCTCGGTGATGCGCAGATTGAAGACGCGCAAATTCCGCTTTCGATTGCCGCGACGGACATTTGCACCGGCGAACAAGTCGTTTTTAATTCAGGCTCAGTTGCCGATGCGGTATGTGCATCTGTTGCCGTACCAGGCCTATTCGCGCCGGTTGAAGTTCAAGGTCGAAAGCTCGTCGACGGGGGCATCATAGAAAATGTGCCCGTCTCTCTCCTTAAACCAATGGATGCAGGAATCATCATCGCGATCAATCTCTCTGGCAACCGTCGTTATGCGACACCAAAGAGCACTGCAGACTCATTTAGCAATGCAATCGATATATGTATCGACCATAAAACAAATGAACAGCTGAAACAGGCTGACATCATCTTAAATCTTGATTTAACAGACTATAGCCGCGCTGATAACCGTCCTCATACGGATGAATTAATCAACGAAGGATATAAGGCGATGATGGACAAAGCGAAGTCCGCCAAGCAACTCAAACGCGTCTCTTTAATTCGCTACATCATTCGACTAGCCCGAGAAGTCATTCCACTGAAAATCCCGCACATTATCTCTCGATTCTACGAAGCTAAAAATAAACTCATTAATATCGGACAAAAGAACTCTTAGCGAACTAAGCACGAGCTCAACTCTCTATACACAAGACAAAAAAAAGCCCTGCTGAAATCAGCAGGGCTTTTTAAGTACTAAAGAGCTAAGTGTTACTTAGCTGCTTTCTTCTCACGCTCTTCTTCGATTACTTTCTCTGATACCGAGTTAGGGCACTGAGCGTAGTGATCAAATTCCATTGAGAACTGGCCACGACCAGAAGTCATTGTGCGCAGTGATCCGATATAACCAAACATCTCAGAAAGAGGAACGTTTGCCTTAATACGAACACCAGAACCACCTGCTTCTTGCCCTTCAATCATGCCACGACGACGGTTCAAGTCACCAATAACATCACCAACGTGATCTTCTGGAGTAAACACGTCAACTTTCATGATCGGCTCAAGCAATTTAGGACCTGCTTTAGCAATCGATTGACGGAATGCGCCACGCGCTGCTAGTTCGAACGCTACCGCAGAGGAGTCAACTGCGTGGAAAGCACCGTCAAAAAGCTCGATTTCAACGTCTAGTACTGGGAAGCCAGCTAGAACACCCGTTTCCATCATGCCAGCAAAACCTTTTTCGATCGCTGGGAAGAATTCTTTTGGTACGTTACCACCTACCACTGTAGACGTGAACGTAAAGCCAGAATTCTGCTCGCCCGGCTTAATGCGGTAGTCAATCTTACCAAACTGACCTGAACCACCAGACTGCTTCTTGTGCGTGTAAGAGTCTTCAACTTCTGTCGTGATCGTCTCACGGTATGCAACCTGAGGCTCACCTACATCCAGCTCAACACCATATGTACGGTTCAAGATGTCTACTTTGATATCGAGGTGAAGCTCACCCATACCACGCAGGATTGTTTCACCAGAGTCTTCATCTGTGTGAACCTGGAACGTTGGATCTTCTGCAACCATCTTACCGATCGCGATACCCATTTTCTCAGAACCACCTTTGTCTTTCGGTTTAACAGCAATCGAGATTACTGGCTCTGGGAAGACCATCGCTTCAAGCGTACATTCATGCTTAGGATCACAAAGTGTGTGACCTGTTTGAACGTTCTTCATACCTACGATCGCGATAATGTCACCCGCTTGCGCAGAGTCTAGCTCGTTACGATCATCTGCCTCCATTTCACACATACGACCGATACGCTCAGTCTTGCCTGTGAATGAGTTAAGAATCGTGTCACCTTTCTTCAAAGTACCTGAGTAGATACGTACGAAGGTTAAGGCACCGAAACGGTCATCCATGATCTTAAACGCAAGCGCACGGAACGGCTCGTCAACAGAAACTGTTGCAACTTCACCTGTAGGCTCACCTAGTTCGTCAGTAAGTGGCTGCGCAGGAACTTCTGTTGGCGAAGGCAAGTAATCAACAACCGCATCAAGAATTAGCTGGATGCCTTTGTTCTTAAATGCTGAACCACAGTAAGTTGGGAAGAACGTTAGTTCGTTCGTACCTTTACGGATACATGCTTTGATTTGCTCCGTGGTTGGCATTTCGCCTTCCATGTACGCCATCATCAAATCATCATCGACTTCTACAGCAGTTTCGATCAATTGCTCGTAGTACATGTCAACGTCGTCAACCATGTCCGCAGGAACATCTTCTACTTTGTAGTTTTCAGGAAGACCTGAGTCGTCCCAGATGTATGCTTTCTTAGAAAGAATATCTACAACACCTGTGAAGTCGTCTTCACGACCTATCGGCAGAGTCATAACGAGCGGCTTAGCACCTAGAACGTTTTCTACCTGATCGACAACTTTTAGGAAGTCTGCACCAAGACGGTCTAGCTTGTTTACGAAGATGATACGCGCAACGCCCGACTCATCCGCATAACGCCAGTTGGTTTCTGACTGAGGCTCAACACCACCAGAACCACAGAAGACGCCGATACCGCCATCTAGTACTTTCAAAGAACGATATACTTCAACTGTGAAGTCAACGTGTCCGGGAGTATCGATGATGTTAAAGCGGTGATCATCCCAAAAGGTAGTGATCGCAGCTGACTGGATAGTAATACCGCGCTCAGCTTCTTGTTCCATGAAGTCTGTAGTCGATTCACCGTCGTGTACCTCACCGGTTTTGTGGATTTTACCGGTGAGTTTTAGAATACGTTCTGTCGTTGTGGTTTTCCCCGCATCAACGTGCGCGAAGATACCGATATTTCTGTATTTACTTAAGTCTGTCATCGTCTTACTCGAAAGGTCGGGGTGAAAAAATCGGGCGCAGTATACAGCATTTATGGCGAAGAAAAGAGCAAAATTCGTAAATTTTGGTGTTCGCTTCCTGGTTTTTGATAATACCGAGCACTAACTCAGCCTTGGCAACCGCAACAAACTTCAATTACGGTCGTTCGCGCGTCATAATCCCCTCCGAAGAATTCATCCTCAAAACAATCCTGCAAGCGGATATCTCAGCCATGGAAAACAAACAAAACACACCAAAAAAGATCGCTTGGATAGCTGGCGCGACTGGACTCATTGGCGGGCATATTGTTCAACAACTCTGCGACGATAATCAATACGATCGCGTTGTCGCCTTTGTTCGCCGAGGAAAAGAACTCTCCCTGAAACATGAGAAGCTTGAACTATTCGACTGCGACTGGGATCAAATATTGGAAATCGCGATATCGGGAGGCAGCACATTTAAAGCACCGACTGCCCATGTAGATGATCTGTTCTGCGCACTCGGCTCGACAACCAAACGAACACCAGACAAAACTCTTTACCAACGCATTGATGTGGAATACCCCCAAGCGTTTGCAAAACTGGGAAAATCGCGCGGTGCACGCTTCTTTGGGCTAGTCTCAGCACATGGAGCAAATACCAAACTTCCCTCGTTTTACCTTGGAATGAAAAAAGAAGTCGAGCAAAGGATTCGGGATGCCGATTACCCGAACGTCGCTATAGCACGCCCTAGCCTGTTGCTTGGCGAGCGCAGCGAATTTCGACTGGCAGAGAGTGCTTCGGAATGGTTTTGCAAACTATTGCCAGGAAACTATAAAGCGATCGAAGCGTATGATGTTGCAGCCGCATTAATAAAAGCCGCAGCGAATCATGAGGCTGGCTGTCATATTCTTGAGTCTGCCAGTATGCAAAAAACATATCGCCATGCCGAATAAGAAAGAGACTGCACTCAGCTTGTTGCAGCAATGTTCAGGGGCCTCAATTGCGAGCATTTCTGAAGGCAAGGCTGAGGCGAGTTATGCTCCATTTATCTGGATGGACGACAAACTGTATCTGCTAATCAGTGAGCTAGCCAGTCACACCGAAAACCTTCGCTCCTCTCGCTCATGCTCCGTGTTGCTATTAGAAGAAGATACCCTACCATCCCCCTCCAGAACTCAGCGCGACCGCTTCGCGCGCACACGAATGACGCTTGAGACAGAGGCCACGTTTATTCCAAGAGACGATAAAATCTGGGATCAGGCGCTTAAAGCATTTTCAGAACGACATGGGAAAACCGCCCAGTTACTGGCAGAGCTCCCTGACTTTCACTTAGTCGCACTCAACATCAGTTCAGGATCTTTAGTAGAGGGGTTTGGACAGGCTTTTTCATTTAAAGGTACACATTTCGAGAAGGCGCGAGGGGTATCTCGAAGGTAGGCAGGAAACATGAACCAAATGACAACCTCAAACCAGCTCGACTAAACGCTCGCCGAATAAGATAACCAACTGCCCCCACCCAACGAGCGCGCCGAGAACCCCACCAATCGCAACGAGAATCCACTCATCCTCATGAAATATTGGCCGCACGAGGTCTTGAAACTCTTCCGGCGGCTGTGCGGATATTCTATCGTGGAGCATCGTCTGCACAGCCTTCGCTTGAGCAGCATTAAAGGCTTTGTTTTCCGATAGCTCTTGCGTGTATTGCAGCGCCTTCTCAAGTGCCGCGTCCTTCAAGTCAGCATAACCTGTCGGGCCAACAGCTGCTTGAGCTGCCAACTGGACAACGAGAGTGCGTTCTAGAATGAGCGAAACATGAGACCGCACCAGAGAAATCAAGCGATCTTTACGCTGCCCGTGAATCATGGTGGCAACAACCTCACTCGCGGTGACGACCTCTTCAGTAAATACACGACTAAACTCTTCTGAAATTTCCGTCTGGCGCTTTAAAAACAAACCTTGAAACGAGAATGGCCCGTATTTTTTAGGCTGAACAGGCGTGAAGATCAGCTGAATTGCGATCCAGTTCGTCAGCGTTCCTACCAACAGCCCAAAGAAGGGCAGAATCCACCATTGCGGATAAAGAAACCAAACAAGCGCCTGAACCAGACCAAACAAAAAGCCAAATACAGCGCCAGAATTAACTAAAAAAGAGAGCTCTTTGGAGGCGCATGCGAAAACCATTTGATTTAGAAGATCTGGATTTTCTTCGCATTTGCGTACCACAAGTTCACGCAAATCTAGCAATCGCTCAAACTGTGAATGAATATCGTCAGCCAGTTCATCAAAACCTTCCCTTAGCTCTGCCTCGACTAACTCGAACACCAGCTTTTTAGTTGGCGCTGGCAGGTTCTCCCACATCACTCGTTTTTGATCTCGCATCAGCTCATGCACAGCTTCGGCGATCATCGGCGAAGCGCTGCCAAGAAAATGGTCTTTCACGGCCTTCATATCAATCGCATCTGCAATAGCGGCCAACCCTCCGATCCGCTCGATTGAGGTATCCACCATTCCAGTCGCAAACTTTCGAATTTTGGAAGGCACGACTCCACGCCAGCCAAATGGCTTTTGCCCAACATACTCCAGCGGGTAAAAGGTCATCTTGATCGCTAGCCAATTTGTGCCCCATCCCGCTGCGGCAGAAATAAACGGAATCAGCAAATAGCTGCTATATGTCGCCAACCACTCCAATAAAACACTCACAGCTTGCCCTTAAACTGAACCAAGAAAGAAAGACAACGATTTACCAACCAGAATATAAAACAACGAAAACCTAACCAACCAAGCCTGATGCAGTACTTATTATTTTTTTGGATTATATGAGAGTAACTATAACCTCAGGTGGCCAATCAAAACACTGCTTAAATAGATAAACTCACGATGAAGACGGCCACAAAAACAAATAAAAGCTAACACTTGTTAGTCATAAGGCTATGACGTACAGTCTCCCTCCTAATCATTGCGCATACTGACAACATATGCTCGCGACAACGCTCCGCATTCATCGATTTGCGCCAACTGCCACAGTTTTATCGGAACTACATGCATGCTGACGTATCTAAGCGCCCACTGGCTCCGTGAACCTTTCTCGGGTTTAAGTCACTTTGCAGGCGCCCTCCTTGCTCTTGGTGGGATTGCGTTTATGCTGGTGAACACACCGCAGAACATGCCCTACAGCTATATCGCAGGCTATCTTTGTTTCGGCCTTGGCATGCTATTCATGTTCTTATCGAGCGCAATTTACCATCTCGCAGACTTTTCTGACGCGATCACTCTGAAACTCAAGCGTATCGACCATATTGCGATCTATTTCATGATCGCGGGAACCTACACGCCATTTTGTCTTGTGGGTTTAGATGAGAATCTACGCTGGCCTGCGCTGGGTTTGGTGTGGTTTCTAGCTTCTGCCGGAGTACTGAAAAAAATCCTCTGGTTAAGTGCTCCGAGATGGCTAAGCACGCTGCTTTATTTGGGCTTAGGCTGGTTAAGCTTGTTGATCTACCCAGATCTCAAACAAAATATCGATCCAATGGCTATCAAGTGGCTTATCGCTGGCGGAGTTATCTACAGCCTAGGCGCTGTGATTTACGGATTAAAATGGCCCAACTTGCATAACAGATTTGGCTTTCATGAACTCTGGCATATATTTGTGCTAGGCGGCGCTGGCTGTCACTTTATCAGCATAGGCCTCTATTTGTAGCCGGTTTGCTCAAATTCGTTCAATGCGAACGCTAGCCTCAGGCGCATTTAAGCCACAACTATCATCGCGATACGAACGGCATGTCCTCAAACCAAGCCACGACTGCTAGAGCTTGCCGCTAAACGCGTTGTAAAACTGCCGTGCGGCTCTTCCACTACGGCCACCTTTACTCGTCGCGAATCGTATTGCCTCGGCATGAAGCGCCCGTTGATCAGCGACCTTGCCAAACAGTTGATCAACAATCTCTAGATACTGATCCTGATTGATCGAGTAGAACGAAAGCCAAAGTCCAAAACGATCAGACAAAGAAATTTTCTCCTCGATAGCCTCGGCAAAGTGTATTTCTGTTTCCACCACTTTTGACTGAACATTATCGTGCATATATTCAGGCATTAAGTGACGCCGATTAGAAGTCGCGTAGATCAGAACGTTTTCAGGCGGCAACTCGATTGACCCTTCGAGAATGCTCTTCAACGCCTTGTATGTTGCATCGCCCTCATCGAAGCTCAGATCATCACAGAAAACGACAAAACGATAAGGCTCATTGATCAACTCATCGACAATCTCAGGCAAATCCAACAAATCTTCTTTATCAATCTGAATCACGCGCAAACCCTGATCAGAATAGACGTTCAACAAAGCCTTGATAATGCTCGATTTACCCGTGCCGCGAGCACCCCAGAGCAAGGCATTGTTTGCTGGTTTGCCCGAGAGAAAACGCTCGGCATTCTCTACTAACAGCTTTTTCTGACGATCGATGCCCAACAAATCATTCAGAGAGACCAAATCTAAACGCGTCACTGGGCGCAAACGTTGGCTTCTGGCGCGCCAAATCGCAGCCACGCTTTTTTTCCAGTTGATACCGCCGCCTTGAAGGATTAGCTCGACGCTCATACGCGATCTGCTCCCCACTTACTGAGCAAGTCTTGCTCGATGCCAAGCTGAGACAAAATCCGGGCAACAATGAAATCGACAAGATCTTCTACAGATTCCGGCTTGTGATAAAAACCTGGGGAAGCTGGAATAATGACCACTCCCATACGCGTTAGCTTCAACATATGCTCTAAATGCACTTCCGAATATGGCGCTTCACGAGGCACGAGAATCAATTGACGGCGCTCTTTCAATGCAACGTCTGCCGCACGTTCAATCAGATTATTGCTCGCGCCACAGGCAATAGCAGACAAACTCCCAGTACTACATGGACAAACTACCATTTTGCTTGGTGCGCCAGAACCTGATGCGACAGGCGCCATCCAGTCTTCTTTACCAAACACTTTAATTTGGCCATCCGCTGCCCCGAACTGCGCCTGCAAAGCCTCTTCTAATTGCGCAGCCTGAGCCGGCCATTTATGCTCAGTTTCAGTCGCGATAACGATATGCGCCGCTTTGGAGACCATCAGAAACACTTGGTAGTTTCCAGCCACCAACATCTCAAGCAAGCGAATCGCATACTGAGCGCCCGAAGCACCTGTTACTGCTAGCGTAATGGTCTCTTTAAAATTGCTCATCTATTCCACTTACCTTTTGCTTGTTTAAGGCCGCCTGAGAGGTATTCATTGAATGTCTTGTCTGGGTAACCCACTAAGAACCTCCTCTAAAGCTTCCCGCAAACCACCAAAACCGCCATTACTCATCATTAACACATGTATTTTCTGACCTTGATGCGCCTGGATATAGCGCATTACACTATCAACCAGCTCATCGACGCTACGGTTCAAAATCTGCTTTCCTTCTTCCGGCAACTTTTTCAGCAGCCAGGCAAGCTCGCTATTTGCGGACAGATCAGCCCAAATAACCTGATCAGCCATTTCAGCGCTTGGTACCAAAGCATCCTCATGAATTCCCATACGCATGGTATTTGAACGCGGCTCAATTAAAGCCAGAATATGATCCGCCCCTACTTTTTCACGCAAGCCCTGTAATGTTGTCATGATCGCGCTGGGGTGATGCGCGAAGTCGTCATAAAGAGCGCAAGAATCGTGATCGATCAGCTTTTCCATACGACGTTTAATGCCACCAAATCTACTCAACGCAGCAGCAGAGTGCTCCAACTCAACACCGACATGGCGAGCCGCGAGCATAGCAGCCAGAGCATTAGAAACATTGTGCTCGCCAGTCATATTCCAGCTAACCCGATGAATCTGTCCTGCAAATAGTACTTCGAACTCTGAACCGTCCGATTTCACTAAGCGAAATTGTGCATCGCCATTCTCAGCTGGGACTTCATTGGATTTATTTGATGAGAAGCATTGCTGCTCAGACCAAATTCCCATATCGATAACTGCATCAACCGCCTGAACGTTAGCAGGATAAATCACTCTACCGTTTCTTGGCACAGTGCGAATCACGTGATGAAACTGCTTTTGAATCGCAGGCAAGTCCTCAAAGATATCAGCGTGGTCAAACTCAAGATTATTAACGATTAAAGTACGCGGCTGATAATGCACAAACTTAGAACGCTTATCGAAAAAAGCGCTGTCATACTCATCGGCCTCGATCACAAAAAATGGCGTACCGCCCAATCGAGCCGAAAACTCAAAATCCTTCGGCACACCACCTATCAAAAACCCCGGACTCATCCCTGAACATTCAAGTATCCAGGCAAGCATCGTCGTCGTTGTTGTCTTGCCGTGCGTTCCGGATACAGCAAGTACCCACTTACCTTGCAAGATATGCTGAGATAAAAACTGAGGTCCGGATGTATAGGGCAACCCTTTATCTAAAATTTCTTCTAATAAAGAGTTACCGCGACTAATCGCATTACCAACAATAAAAAGGTCTGGCTCAAGCTCAAGCTGCGCTGAGTCAAAGCCCTGTATCAACTCAATGCCGAGCGATTCCAACTGCGTACTCATTGGCGGATACACACCTTGGTCGCAGCCGGTGACACGCAAGCCCTTCTCTTTCGCTAGGGCGGCAAGCGAGCCCATAAAAGTCCCGCAAATCCCGAGAATATGGATGTGCTTCACTTCAGCCAAACTAAAGCGAGCCTTTCGCATCAACTTCGATCGCTCGATCCATTTCAGCAAGCAGTCCTGAACGCGCCTTGAGCTTCGTTCCGACATGCGCTCGCATATTCAACCCCTTGCAGGCCGTTGCGACGGCCAAGGCCGTCTCGACGACCTTTTCTGGCGCTGCTAGCTGATCAAGAAAGCCAGCTTCAACTGCAGTCTCTGGATCAAACATCTCAGCTAAGTAAAGGGAGCGGTTAAGGTAACGATCACTGACACCATGCTTCGCCATCGCGATACCCGCATGGTGCATCGTAATACCGATAGCAACCTCGTTTAGACCTATCTTGAAAGGGCCTTCAGCACCAACTCGATAATCACTACACAGCAGAACAAATGCGCCTTTTGCGACAGCGTGCCCTGTGCAGGCAGAGATGACCGGAGTAGGAAACGCCAATAACCTGCGCGTTAGCTTGGAACCTTCTGTTACCAATGCGATCGCATTTTCAGGGCCAGACTGCATTACTTTCAAATCAAAGCCACCGGAAAACATTTTCTCGTTGCCAGCAATCACTACGGGTGCCTTGGCTTCTTCGACGCGATCAAGAGCCGCGTTAAACTGCTCTATCATATCGTGCGAAAACGCATTCACCTTGCCATTCGCCATGGTGAGCAGTGCAACGCCATCGTTTATCTCTAGTTTAATCAGGTCACTCATTGTTTGTTCTCTCAAAAAAATGGTCTGGGTCTATCTCAGTGTATCGATTAGAACAGATAAGCTAATCGAGCTTTAGAAAATGCTCACGATAGTAAGCAAGTTCTGCAATTGACTCTCGAATATCATCCAGCGCTAAATGTGTTCCCGCTTTTTTGAATCCGGGCAGAATTTCTGGTTTCCAACGTCGCGCCAATTCTTTCAAAGTGCTCACATCCAAAGTTCGATAATGAAAGAAGGCTTCTAATTCAGGCATATACTTTACGAGAAAGCGACGATCCTGCCCCACGCTGTTGCCACAAATAGGTGAAGCGCCTTTATCAACCCACTCTTCCAAAAAACGAATAGTCGCTTGCTCGGCTTCTTTTTCCGAAATCGTACTTTCTTGCACGCGTTTGGTTAGGCCAGAGGCGCCATGCGTATTGGTGCACCATTCATCCATACTGCCTAGCAACGCATCACTTTGGTGTACAGCCATAACTGGACCTTCAGCAAGCGTATTAAGATTGGCATCCGTGACGATGGTGGCGATCTCGATAATACGATCCGTATCCGGCTCAAGCCCCGTCATCTCAAGGTCAATCCAAATCAAATTGTCTTTATGCTTCATGCAACTGGTTCTCTATTTGGAAAAATTCAAAGCTAAGATATAGCTAAGACCTATATCAAACAACCGGCAAGCCAAAAAACTGATAGAATCGCCAGAATCTTCTTTTTGGGTCTAGCATGAGCAAACGCAAACTAAACCGACGGCAGCAATGGCGCGTCGATAAAATTCAGGCGGAAAAAACCGCTCGTGCAGAAAAAAAACAACGCAAATTAAATGATCAAGTGCTCGGCGGCGAGCTGGGCGCAGAACAACGTGGACTAATCATCGCCCACTTTGGGCAAACTCTCGATGTCGAGGCACTAGAGGGTGAAAGCAAAGGCGAGATCTATCGTTGCTATGTGCGCGCAAATATTGAAGCACTTGTTACTGGTGATGAAGTTATCTGGCGCCCTGGCACCGATCATAGCGGTATTATTGAAGCCCAACTTGAACGCCAAAGCCTACTTCAACGCCCAGATAACTATGGCCAGCTTAAACCTGTTGCCGCCAACCTTGACCGCATTCTCATTGTCGTAGCGCCAGAACCTACCCCCTTCGCTAATCTTATTGATCGTTACCTGGTTGCTGCGGAAACCACAGGCATAAAGCCAGCGATCCTGTTCAATAAAAGCGATTTGATCAACAACATTAACCGTGAGCTGATTGACGGCCTGATGAACACTTATGAAGCGCTTGGCTATGAGGTACTTCTGACTTCAGCCAATGATGAGCAGGACTGCAGCGAAACGCTTCTTTCTTGGCTTGCCAACCACACCAGTGTATTCGTCGGCCAGTCTGGTGTTGGTAAGTCATCACTAATTCGAACCATTCTAGGAGATCAAAGCATCCGCGTAGGAGAGTTATCGGAAAACACACGAAAAGGCACGCATACGACCACTACTGCAAAGCTATTTCACTTACCTCAGGGCGGCCGCCTGGTCGACTCACCAGGGATTAGAGAATTCGGGCTTTGGCACATTACCGAGAATGAGTTACTTGAAGGTTTTATCGAATTCCGTCCTTTCATTGGCTATTGCAAATTTCGTGATTGTAAACACGAGCAAGAACCAGGCTGCGCAATTCAAAAAGCTTTAGAGGACAACAAAATTTCCTCGTCACGAATGCAGAGCTATCGTCATATATTGTCTACACTAGACGACATCGAAACCTATTAGGCAATGGCAAATGCCCGAACTACAGTCCGAAAAAAAGCAGTATCCGCGCGATATTACGCAATGGCTTGACTACCTTCTAGCGCGCAAGCTCCCTACTGCATTATCTTTGGCGCCAACATGCATAAAGCAAATGGATGAGGGATCGCCAAGCTATCTCGATCTCGCAAGAATACTGGCATCAGACCCGGTGATCTCGCTCACTTTGATGCGTAAAGCCAATCAGAATCCTCGCCAAACATCTGTATTCAGCAAAACACTTGACCATGCGATGAGTATGCTGGGCCATGCT
This sequence comes from Oleiphilus sp. HI0079, assembly GCF_001635105.1. NCBI lineage: Bacteria > Pseudomonadati > Pseudomonadota > Gammaproteobacteria > Oceanospirillales > Oleiphilaceae > Oleiphilus > Oleiphilus sp. HI0079. The sequence continues at coordinate 2,542 of NZ_LWFT01000001.1, read as the reverse complement.
CAGATCCGAGAAGTTCTGACCAAAACGCCTAAACTGGAAACAAAGTACGGATATCGAGCTTACTATCAAGCGCAAAATATCAGCCTCACTCGCGCCAGCCTAGCTCAAACATTTGCTGAGGCAAAAGGCACACAAAAGGGCAACGATGTTTTTTGGGGGAGTCTCTTCGCAGATGCAGCCGAATGGTATTTGTGGTGCTACGCAACACCACTAATGCGTAAGATAGCATCCTGCCCACAAGCGCATCAGAAGCAAGAAGCCGAAGTTCAACTCGGTTGCGACTTGAACGCGTTGCAACTGGAAATACTAAAAGCGCTCAATGCACCCGAGCTCGCAATTCAATCCAAACAAAGTCAGCATTGTTTGTCATCGCGCGACTGGGCGATGATGGCTAAATTTGGTCAAGCGAATGCCAGACCTCAAGCGCCACTAAGTGGGCAAGATAGCGCCATCGAGTTGAGTCCGTCACTCAAGATTGCTCGTCAAAATCCCTTATTTTTCATCGAACTATCGCGCTTTTATCTGCATTACTACCTAGGCAACAGTGAACCGAAGCAAATTTCACGCGCCCTCGCGGTCACCTCAGCAGGCCTCAACATGCCTGTGGATGAAGTGCGAAGCCTCACTACACAGGGGCTCATCAAAATCGCACGTCAATATCGACTGCCTTTCTGCACCAGCGCCATTACTCAGGTGTTCGAAGATATAAGGGAAGACTATCCAGAGAACGAGACGACACACCACGTTACGCCGCAAAAACGTGCGATCACAAGCGTGAGCTCAAGACAATCCATACCAAAACATGGCTCGATTGACGTCACCTCACAGAAGGCAAAAGCGTCGGAATCGAAAACCGTGTTCACACCCGACAAAAGCTTTCTCGAGTTGCTGCGAAAGATGAAAGAATCCCCAGCATCTTTTTCTTCCGGTGCCGAGCTAATGGGGCAGCTAGCAAATCAGATTCAACAAGGCCTCAAACTTGAGCGATCGGCAATATATGTTCTAAACAAAGACAAAACGCGTCTTAAATCCTACTTCACTTCGGGCATCAGCGAAAAAGATCCGCTGAAAGGCTTTGAAACGCAAATTATCAAGGGCACCATTTTCAAAGTACTTTCAGAGAAACCCGCTGCTGTTTGGCTTAAGCCCAGCTCAAGAAAGGAAGTTGCTGATCTCGTCCCGATGAATTTCAAGCAAACAACACAGCGCGATGAGTCCTTGTTTGCCTCGATATTTGTTCGCAACAAACCGGTCGCAATTTTATATGCCGATCAGGCGCAGAACAAAGCCATCGATGAGGCGCAGTTCCGTTATTTCAAGCTAGCAACAAAAGCGCTTGAGGCCGCATTGGCCGCCCTACGCAACAAGCAATCGAATCATGCCAATCCGTAGAGACTCTGCTATCATCCGCGTCATAATCGAACCTTATTCTTTGGAAGCCTCATATGAACGTTGATGATCTCTTCGTATTTAGTCAATACATCAGCCCGCAACACCTTCTCTCTCGCATGGCTGGAAAGCTAGCGAACACAACCGTACCGTCGATCAAAAACAATTTCATAGAATGGTTTGTAGAGAAATACCAAGTAGATATGAGCGAAGCTGCAGAGCCGAACCCAACTGCTTACGCCTGCTTTAATGACTTCTTCACCAGAGCATTAAAAGAAGGCGCTCGTCCTATTGACGACGATCCGCAAGTGCTTTGTTCGCCTGTCGATGGCGCCATTAGCCAACTCGGTAAAATTAAGCAAGGGCAGATTTTTCAGGCCAAAGGACAGAGCTTTAATGTCAACGAACTTCTCGGCGGAGATGTCGAATTAGCGCAACCATTTATTGATGGTGAGTTTGCAACCATCTATCTTTCTCCAAAAGATTATCACCGCATTCATATGCCGATAACCGGCACGCTGCGTAAGATGGTCTACATTCCAGGAAAGCTATTCTCTGTTAATCCTGTAACAGCTCAAAAAGTCCCGAACCTATTTGCGCGTAACGAACGTGTTGTTGCTATTTTTGATACCGACATTGGCCCCATCGCCATGGTGCTCGTTGGCGCGATGATCGTTGCGAGTGTCGAAACTACTTGGGCAGGCTTAGTTGCGCCGATGCGCAAAAATGTTGTGCAATTTGACTACCAACTCGACAACGACATTACCATAGAAAAAGGTGAAGAGATGGGCCGCTTCAAGCTGGGTTCAACAGTGGTACTCTGTGCTCCAGCTGGCAGCATGGAATTCCTTGAAGGCATGACGGCCGAAGCGCCCGTTCGAATGGGAGAACCATTTGCCCGGAAGATTACCCCGAGAGCAAAACCTTGATTAAGTTAGCGCTCTGAGCATCTTGCTTTGAGCGCTTCTTGCGTGAGCAAAATTTTCAGCTTTTCTACATGCTGCTGCACCGCATGACGGGTCTCATTAAAAAGCCTATCTCGCCGCTTCATCCAACTAAGATAATCATTACTCAACAGATCAAAAAATGCGCCCTCGAGTGAAGCGATGGCCGTCGAATTGGCGTACTGTCGTTTACTCAAAGCAGCGGCCCA